>DASPTY010000025.1:0-23226 GCA_035623175.1 Candidatus Limnocylindrales bacterium
GTCTACCGCACCTTTGCCGGAAAAGTCGCTCCCGACTCCGACTCCCACGGTTAGGCCACTGATTCCAGGGATTGCGAATTCGTGTGGGGGCACCTTCACGCCTCCTCTGGTGAATGTAGCGCTGGCTTTGATGCCAGCGCTCCGCCGACCTTTTCATCTCTGCTCCGCTCGAATTCGACCTGTCCCTCCGGCCAGATATCGGTGCGGCACAGTAGTACCGCTGTAGCGTTGACCCACGGGAAACTCCCCCGCTACTGTCAGAAATGGCGAGGGTGTGTGTTTCGAGGGAAGGCGTGCACCCGGGGTAGTCAACCGAATCACAACGGCATGCGCCTTTCTCCGTGGCAGTTCCACGGAGCCTCCTCACAACCTGGACCCGCCAACCGTGTTTATTAATTAAGGTTGGGAAGGACGCAGCGCGTGGCAAAACCAGCATGCCCACGATGACCAAAGCTGGCCGTTATGAAATCGTTGGCGAACTTGGCCGCGGCGCCATGGGTGTGGTCTATCGCGCCGTCGATCCCGTCATTGGCCGCAACGTCGCCGTAAAAACTATTCGTCTCACCGAGGAAGGCACCGGCCTCTCCCGGCCTGAGCTTCTCACCCGTTTCCAGACCGAAGCCCGCGCCGCCGGCTTGCTCACGCACCCGAACATCGTGGTCGTCTACGATGCCGGCGAAGAAGACGGCCTCTACTACATCACCATGGAGTTGGTCGAGGGCAGCAGTCTCCAGGGCATGCTCGACGGCGGCCATGCTTTCCCCGTTCCTCGCATCCTCCGCATCCTCGAGCAGACCTGCAGCGCGCTCCAATTCGCGCACGAGCGCAACATCGTCCACCGCGACATCAAGCCCGCCAACTTGATGCTCACCGCCGATGACACAGTCAAGGTGACCGACTTCGGCACCGCCAAAATCCTGCAATTCGGCACCGTCCAGCAGACCACTCACGTGATGGGCACGCCCAGCTACATGTCGCCCGAGCAGGTGAAGGGTCGCCCCATTGACGGCCGCACCGACATTTTTTCTCTCGGCGTCGTCCTTTATGAGATGCTCACCGGCGAAAAGCCTTTCCCCGGCCAGAGCATCACCACGGTCATCTACAAGATCGTGAACGAAGATCCGATTCCGCCGCGCCAGTTGAACCCTTCGATTCATCCCGGCTTAAACGAAATCGTGCTGCGCGCGCTCGCCAAAGAGCCCGATGCCCGCTACCAGTCTTGCCGCGAGCTGATGGAGGATTTGCACAACTATCGCTCCCTCGGCGGCAATGACCGCAACCCTGACGCGACCCTGATTACGCCTCTTCAGGCTGCCGGCCAGCCTTTCGCCACTCCTACTCGGCCGCTGCGCACTCCTTACTTTGAAGATTCCGCGGCGGCTGCAACTGCCCACTCGTTGCAAAATCGCGCCAGCACTCCCGGCCAGACCCCTCGGTTGCACCGCACCGGCACAGTGCCTCCTTACGAAGAGCCGAAAAGGAAGAGCAGCACTTTCGCAACCGTACTCGCTGCCATTTTGCTCCTTGGCGTGATTCTCTATGGCGGCATGCGCCTCCGAACGGAGCTCGAGGCTGTCCGCGAGACAAACAAGGCTACTCACGCCGCGACCACGCCTACCCCGGTTCCCGCCGCGACCGCGCCTCAAACCGAACCAACGCCCACGCAGGAATCAGGCGCCTCCCCGGTCACGCCAACAGAAAAGGCAAAGCCTGCGCCGGAAAAAGCTCCTCCCGATAAACCGGCCGAGACTTCCAGTGCTCCGTTGGATCCACCCGCGGCTACGCCTGCCGTGGTGAAGAAGATAGAGCCGAGCGTGACTCCTGCTGCGGCGGACTACAAGCGCCAAATTGACGAAGAGATCAAGGAAAAAGACCTGACCGGCCGTGTAAAGGTCAGTGCTACGTCAAACACGCTCACTCTTTCCGGAAGATTGTATCCGGCCGATCACGCATCCCTTCTCCGGTTCATGCGTAATGCCCCGTCCAACGTGCATGTGGTGGACGAAATCCAGTACGACGATACCCCTGTGGCTTCCACCACCGAGGGCGACAACGGTGCGCATCCCGTGCCTTCCCCAGGCATGAGCGCTGTTCACGTCGTTACCGATGTCATCGGCGCATCCGCCACTCTATATGGGCCTGCGGGACGCGCTCTCTCTGATTGCCAGACGCCATGCAGCTTCAACAACCTGACTCCCGCGCGTTACAGCCTTCAGGTCCAAAAAGAAGGCTACCTCGCCGTGCAGACCGCTATCGAGCTGAAAATGGGCCAGTCTCTCGACCAAAAAATTCATTTGGAAGCGCTTGCCAAGGGGCTTTATGTCAGCACGCGTCCAGCGGGCGCCGAAGTGTTCATTGACGGCGCGGTCCAATCCGGCCGGACACCGGTAACGCTTCCCCTCTCGGCTGGCCAATACAATCTGGTTCTCCGCATGCCGGGTTACGAAGCCTACGCCGGCCACATCCAGGTGAAAGAAAACATTCAAACCACGATTGACGTCGAGTTGAAGCAAAAGCAACAGGTTCACGTCGCATGGGCGCAGGTCAATTCCACTCCCCAAGGCGCGGATATCTTGATTGATGGTAATCCCACAGGGCAGGTTTCGCCTGCCCGTGTTCAGATCCCTAGTGGCATGCACACCATCGCCCTGAAAATGAACGGATACCAGGTTGCCAGGCGCCTCGTGCAAGCCAGCGAAGGCGGCACAGTGCCTGTGAACGAAACCCTGCACCCGAAGTAAAATCGCGAACAGGTACAGCGAACAAAAAGCGGCAAAAGCGTCAACACACTGATTCCATTGGCCTTTAGATGTGCCTAGACCATACATACCATGGCATGGAAGTACTATACCCTTTTCACTCCATTTTCTCCGATCATTAAGGTGCCGGAATGGCCCTCACTCGCGGAGCTAACTCCTCTGCCTGGAATGCTCTGCCGTCAGTCTCGGCTTTCTCTGGCACAGTCGGAATCGGTCCCGATTTTTGCTCGGGACCTAGGACGGTAGCTTGGTTTTGCACGCATCGGCGTTCCGCGAAGAACACGGCACCCGTACGTCTCGTACCGGTCAAACGGACCCGTCCGTTCTCGCGGCAGCTGCGCGCGAGCACAACTCGCTAGCTGAACCTCGCTTGTCTCAAATTTCCCAGGCTCTCCGCAGTTTCCACTTGCTCCTTCGCACCCACCGTCTTTACGACGCCACTCACCCTAGCGTCCTCGATAGTCTCGACAGCGCTTATGACGGCCTGCGCGCCGCTGCTGCCGAGCTGAACGGCCTTGATCTTCGCGTCGAGCGCGGCGGCATTGTCATTCCGAAAATCAGCGATGGCCACTTGCCCGACCCCCGGGGCGAATTCAACTCCCTTGCCGCCGATCTTCAGCGCGCTCGCATTCACGCCATTTATTTCAGCGTCAAATTTCATGTGGGCGAATTGGACACTCTCGCTCAACTCATCACCACCACCTTGCTAAGATGGGAAGAGTCGGCCAAGCGCATGGGGATCGATGGCTGGCAAGCGCAACTGCGGGAGCACAAGGTGGAAGGGATTCAAGTCAACACCCTGACGGAGCGCAAGGTTGATACCGTTCTGGCCAGCCTCATTGCCGCTCTCGTCGCTTATGGCGGCAAGGCGCCAATGGAGACCGGCGATCTCCCCATCAGCGCGCCTCAAATCGGACAAATTTCAGAGACTCTGCAGCTCATCGGCCGCCTTACCCCGCCGATGGAAGTCGCGCGAGGCCTCTCGGCGGAAGAAGCCGCGCGGGCCATTCATTCCGCGATGGAAAGCGCAAGTCAAGACACCGTGCGCATGTTGCTCGATGCCATGACCCACTATGCGCCTCAAGAGGGCGAAGTTCCTCAGGTCTATCTCAAGCGCCTGTCTCAGTGTCTTGTCCTGGAATTGATGAACACCGACTTTGCCGCCGGCACTCTCACTCCCGTGGCGGTCCGTCACACGCTGAACCATCTCGCGGACGAAATCGTCGCCTCGGGCGAATATCGCGGCCCGCACTCTTCCCAGCACTTCTCCTCCTTGGCCTCTTCCTGGGCGAATGACGGCCAGCGCGAGCACATGATCGAGCGTTTCTGGCTCGAGCTCGCCCCCCGCGAAAAATCTTCTGTCCTCCGCGGCCCCGACATTTGGTGCGTCCCCATTCCGGTTATCCGTCAGACTCTCGGCCAGCTTGTTGAGGCGGGCGCCGACTCTTCACGCCGCGAAGCGCGCACCATCCTGCTGAATTACGCGCGCAGGCTGGAGCATACCGAGCCGGCCACACGTCGCGTCGTGGCCGCTGGACTCGGCGAGCTAGCGCCACTGCTCGAGCGCCTCTGGCCCAATCAGCTCCCCGAAGAATTGAGCAAGCTCACCCTCGGCACGTTGACGAAAGAGACTGGCCCGGAAACGAGCGCCTTGCTCGCGGCATTCCTCGAGACTCTCGGGCGCATCGCTGTCATCCGTGGTGATTTCGTTGGGTTCGAAAATATTCTGATCGGCATCGAGCGCGTTCCCCGCGACGCCGAGCATGAGCACATCACCGCTCTCGGCCATCGCCTGGTGGCCAATGACCGCTGGATGCTTCTTGTAGATGCGGCGCTTGCCAATCGTCCACTCGATCAGGCGCTGCCGCGGCTCTTGCAGCGCGACCCCGAGCGCCTTCTCGATCGTCTTACGCTTTTGCTCACTGACCCGCACGGGCCGGAACTCCTGGCGCCCATGGCCCGGCTGCTTCGCACCATCGGCGTGCCGGTGCTGACGATTCTCGAGACACGGTTGTTCGAGGCTCGACGCCAACGCGTTAGCGCGGCCATCCGCCTGCTCGCCACGGCCGACCCCGACCGCTTGTTGCGCGGCCTGACTCGCGCCATGGCCAGTTGGGAGTGGAATCTCCAGGATTTGGCCGTCAGCGAACTCGCCCGTCCCGCCAATACGTCTTCCGCGCAAAGCACTGCTTTCGTTTTCTCCGCCATCCTTCAGGATGCGCATCCCCTCGTCGTGCCTATGATGATCGACCAGATTGGCATCGGTCAGGAGACCACCGCCGTACCCCTTCTCATGGAAATTGCAGCTGGGGAACACGACACACTGCGCGACCAGTTCGTTCGCATCAAGGCAATTGAAGCCCTGGGCCGTCTGCGCGCGGTCGAGGCCGTCGAGCTTCTGCGCCAGTTGGCCGCGAAGCGCGAAGGTCTGACGTACGTCGAGGCTGGCGGATTGCGTGCTGCGGCCGAAGACGCCCTCGCTCTGATCGAAGAGGGTCCCGGTTCCGCGCTCGCCCGTGCCGCCTTCGAGCCCGTCGCTCCTCCGCTCGGTAACTTCGTGATACCCCGGCGTTATGCCCGCATTCCGCTTGAGTCGCCTCTGCGCGCCCAAATTGGCGGCCAGCAGATGACCATGGCCCGCGTGAGGACCATCAGCCTTGGTGGCGCCTTTGTGGAAGCCCCTCACCGCCTCAATCTGGGCGACTCCATTCAAATCGAGTTCCGCGCCGGTCTGCGTAAGATTCATTGCACCGCCGTCGTGCGCAACATCGCGCCGGACGGCAACGGCGTCGAGTTCGTCCACATGAAGGACGAAGATCGCGAAAAGCTCCGCAAGCTTATCCAGCGCCGCCTGCACCTCTAATTTCATCGATCCCGCGGTTCTTTTGATCCACATTCCCGCGCGAAATCGTTCATTGCCGATGGCTGTCACCCCTACCCTGTCTTACCCCCCTCCCAATCGCCCTTGACGGTCTGACTTCCCCGCCCCTTCCGATTTGTGTTCTGCGCCCGGACAGTTTAGAGTTGCAAAGACTCGGACATTGCAGTACAAGCTTAGTCACTCATTTCATTGAGGCTACAGACTGACCAGGCGGGGAAACCCGCCGCCGCTAGGGGTAGCGGTGGGATAGCACGTTCCTTAAGGAGGAAGGGTATGCAACGCAGGCAGTCGTTGTTTGCGTTCGTTTTGGTTTGCGTTCTGTTCGTGCTGGGGGTGGGTTCGACTTTCGCTCAGGTCAATACCGCGACTCTTTCTGGCGTGGTCACCGACCAGCAAGGCTTGACCTTGCGCGGCGCCAAGATCACCGTGACCAGCGCGGTCACTGGCGCGGAACGCCGAGCCGTCGCCGATGAATCGGGCCACTACACCATCGTCGGCCTTGTACCTGGCGAATATAAGTTGCGCGTCGAGGGCGGCTCGAACTTTGCGCCCTACGAGATTCCTTCCCTGGATCTCCGCGTCGGCAGCGAGTCCATCGTCAACGTCACGCTCAGTCTCGGCACGCAAACCCAGACCGTAACGGTCACCACGGAATCTGCTGTCGTGGAAACCACGCGCACTGAGAGCGCGCAGACCGTGGAGGAGCGCCAGATTGACAACCTCCCCATTAACGGCCGGAACTACATCAATTTCACCGAAATCAATTCCCAGACCACGCGCGACATGTCCCCCACCATTGGTCCGGCTCCCAACAGCGGCTTGAACATCAGCGGCGCCCGCGCCCGCGGCAACATGGTCAGCGTTGATGGCGCCGACGCGGTGGACAACTCCGTCAACGCCATCCGCTCCACCGTTTCCCAGGAAGCCGTTCAGGAATTCCAGATGATTTTGAGCAACTATAACGCGGAATACGGCCGCGCCAGCGGTGGCGTCGTCAACATCGTCACCAAAAGCGGCGGCAACGGCTTCCACGGCGACATCTACGGCTACCTGCGCAACAAGGCCTTCCAATCTCGCAATCCGTTCTCAGGTCAGGTGGATGCGAACGGCGACCTCGTTCCCATCAAGCAGGCCTATACCCGCACTCAATCCGGCCTGACCTTCGGCGGCCCCCTCAAGAAGGACAAGACCTTCTATTTCTT
The DNA here is from genome assembly GCA_035623175.1 of Candidatus Limnocylindrales bacterium. Taxonomy (GTDB): domain Bacteria; phylum Acidobacteriota; class Terriglobia; order Acidiferrales; family UBA7541; genus Acidiferrum. The sequence continues at coordinate 6,843 of DASPTY010000025.1, forward strand.
CTCCTACGAATACACGCAGCGCGAAGAAACAGGCTTCTCCAGCATCGGCCAAGGCAACTTCGGCATGCAAACTGTGAACCTGCCCTTGGGCCCTGGTACGGTGCTCCCGGTCCAGCTCACTTCGGACCAGGCATCGGCGGTGAATGCCCTTCTCACCTCCGGTGACCCGACTGGCACATTGCAGGCACTCGGCGTGAATTACGGCGTCTTGCTGGGTTCAGCCTCTAGCGTGGCCACCAACAAAATTGACTTTGGCTTGGTTGCCGCAGGCGCCACGGGAGGCCTGGTGAACCCCGGCCCTGGCGCGCAGTTTCCGATTCCGGTCACTTGCCCCGTTGGCGCCACCGTCGGCACCGTGACCTGCTCGAGCTTCCCGGTCGGCCCCAATTTTTCTTACGGTGTGGCTGCCCTTCCGGCTTCTTATGTCGGACTGAACTCAATCCGTGGCAACTTCCCGGCCATGGAGAAAACCAGCCTGTGGTCCGCGCGCCTTGACCAGCGCTGGAACAATCACAACTCCTCTTTCATTCGCGTCGGCGTTTCTCCCTCCGAAGTCACCGGAATTCCGTCCACCTCTCAGAACCAGGTCTTCGGACAGAACGCCGGCACCCGCGTCGGCGAAAGCCACTACCGCGATCTAAACGTCACTTTCCAGCACGACACTATTCTCAGCGATACCACATTCAACGAATTCCGTTTCCAAGCCGCTCGCCGCGGTCTCCATTTCGGCTATTCTCCTCTTCCTGGCGGCAGTGACATCGGTGTGAACATCCCCGGCTATGCGTACTTCGGCCGCGAGCCTTACTCTACCGTTGATCGCATTGAGCGCCGCTTCCAGTTCTCAGACGCCGGCACTCTGACCCGCGGGCGCCACACCTTCAAGGTAGGCGTGGACTACAACCTCGTCCAGTTGCGTTCCGCCAAGCAACAAATCTTTGAACTGGATTTCGGCGGCGACGTCAATTTCGGCGGCATCTCAGCTAACAGCCTCGGCTTCCCCGCCAGTGTGCCGACCCCCGGCGGCGCCCTCGTTCTTCCTGGGGCGACGCCGCTGCAAGCCTATGGCCTTGGTATCCCCTCGACCTACATTCAAGGCATCGGCTCCTCCAACCAGCCCTTCGACAACATTCCCCTCGCTTTCTTTGCTCAAGACTCCTGGCGCGCCACCAGCAAGCTCACGCTGAATTATGGTGTTCGCTATGACGTGGAATTGACTCCTCTCTTCGCCCCGGCCACTGCCATCAACGCCGCGGCGGAGCAGAGCCTGGGAGTCATCGAAGGCATTCCTCGCGATTACAACAACGTCGCTCCTCGCTTCGGTCTGGCTTGGGATCCTGCCGGCAACGGCAAGACCGTCATCCGTGCAGGTTACGGCCTGTTCTACGACCACCCGCTCCTCGCCATTGCCTTTGACGCCGTCACTGCCGACGGCGGGCGTTCCGTCCAGCTCATCAGCGCCGGCACCACACCTTCTGCTTGCGGCCTTGTCACTCCCGCTTGCGGCAGCGGGCTTGACACTCCAACCAACCTGAATGGCTCTTCCATCTTCCAAGGCGTCCTGAACGCTTTGCCAAGCATGTTCTACCTGCCCAACCAGCAGCGCTTCGATCCCTATCCTTCGAATTCGCTTTTCGCCAGCCAGAACTACCTGGCCGCGGGCTTCCCATTGCCCATTCTTCCTTTCACCTTGCCCGTATCCAAAAACTTCCAGTTCGGCTACGCGCAGCAGGCGAATCTCACCCTCGAACGTGTCCTGGGCGGAACCTGGAAACTCAGTGCCGGCTATCAGTGGACTCGCGGCATTCACTTGAACCGTCCGATCGACGTCAATTCCACCGACCCTGTGCTCCTCACCAAGAACTTCGCGAATGCGGTCGCTTCGGGCATTCCGACTCCCGGGAACAGTCCCCTTGGATTCGCGGTTCCCTCCGGCACGGCGAATTCCTGCGTGACCACGGGCGCCAACACCAGCGTCTTCCTGATTGCTCCCAGCGCGCTCGGCCTCGGCTTTGCGGGCAGCCCCACCTGCGGAGGCGCTCCCATCGGTTACATTGGCACTCCCGCGTTCTTCAACTACTTCCGCAAGTCCGGTCCGAATCCTTCCTTCGCTGGATTAGTTCCCGGAGGCTACGCCACTCAGGTCGCCCTCGCGAATGCGGCAGGCTTCCCGGCAGGCTTCGGCGTGCCCGTGCCGTTCAACAGCGTTGACGCACAGGTCTCCGATGCGGCCTCTTCCTACAACGCGCTGACCGTCAATCTCGAGAAGCGCTTTTCCAAGCACTTCCAGATGCTCTCGAGCTACACCTGGTCGCACTCCATTGACAATGGCACCGACCTGCAGTCCACCCTCGAACCTGCCGACAGCCGCTTCCCACAGCTTGAGAAGGGCAACTCGGTCAACGACCAGCGCCATCGCTGGGTCACCAGCGGCGTCTTCCAGACCGCGCCGCACACCCACGGCCAGAGTTTCGGGAGCAGCTTCTTCAGCAATTTCACCGTCGCTCCGCTGATTGAAGTCTCTTCCGGCAGGCCCTTCAACGTCATCCTCGGCGAGGACACCCGCCTCGATCTCGGCGCTTCGCAAATTCGCCCGGATCTCGGTGGTGGCACGACTTCCAAGTACATCCCGGGTGTGAGCTTCGGCCTTCCCACGCAGTGCTGGATGAACGGCGCTCCGGGCCAGACTTTCACCATTCCCGGCGTCACGCCTCCGCTCGGCTGCACCGGCACTCTGGGCCGCGACAAATTCACCATGCCCAAGTTCTTCCAGTTTGACATGCGCATTTCCAAGGGCATCAATCTCGGCGAGCGTCTCCGCCTCGACCTCATCGCCGATGGCTTCAACCTTACCAACCACACCAACATTTCCGCGGTGAACCAGCTCTGCGATCCCTTCGCCGGTTCCACCTGCACCGCGGGACAACCCACTGCCGCTTACGACGCCCGCCAGTTCCAGTTCGCTATCAAGCTCAACTGGTAACCCGCTTCGCATCTCTGCTTAACAAAAGAGGCCCCGCGATCCGCGGGGCCTTTTCTTTTTCTCGCTAACGATCCCTGGTACTCTCTTGCGGCTCTGGCTCTTGTCAGTCCCGGCCCTGCCGGGATACCTGCGCTTTTTGCTGCGTCCTACCTCGGCCAGAGCCAGCCGAACGTTCCGGCAGTCAGCAATCCGTAGATCAATCCATCAATCACTTCCTTGACCGTCATGCTCCACGTTTGCATCTTCCAGATGCCGTTGCTCAACTGACCCAATCCGTAGGCCATGAACGCGGTCGTGCCCGCCACGCGAAACACCGTGCGATACGGCGCTCCCACGTTCACCGTATGCGCTGTGAGGTACGCGGTGAAAAACCCAATCACGAGGCAATACACGAACCACATTCCCAGGAACTTCGGCATCGCTGGAGGCCCGCTCGGCGCGATCGTCATCGTTCCCACGGGCCCTTGTTTGTATTTCTCGATCATCGCCGGCGACTTCATGTCCTTGTGCGTGCCGTACGGAAAGATGTACAGCCCCCGCGTCAGGCCTGCTCCGCGCAGCCCGGCCAGCAACTTCTCCTCATCAGGAAGCTGCCGGTAGTCGCCGCGATGGTATGGCAGAATCATGTGCATGATCGAACTGGCGATAAACACGAAAATGGCCGAGAGCACGATAGGTAGCCAAAGCACCGTTAGAAATGCCATGTCTCTCCTCCTGTTTTCTCCGTGCTTGACGTTCAGACCTGTTCCGCTCCGCGGGATCGGCCCGCTCCGTCACACGTGGCCGTCTTGCGCGCCCCGCTTCTCGCGCCGCCGGCCTTCCAACTTGCTGCGCTGAACTTTCCAGCCCCAAACTCTTGCCCGCGAGCCTATCTCCGCTTTGCCTTGCAGGTCAATCAATTTTGCGTTGCGCTTGCGCACGCCTATCGTCAGGCGGCCTCGCCTCATGTCACGGCGTGCTGCAACAACTCGCGCGCTCGTGCATTTGTTCTTTGGCGCGCCGACATTTCGGACTTTGCAAGCTTGACCCTCTTTTGCGGAACCGTCCCGACTTCAATCGCGTCGGCGCAGCACAACACTCCGGACCTGCACTCGCTTTACGCCGAATCCGAACTGCGGCCAGCGGTCCACGTGCCGCTGATGGTTGCCTTCCGCGCGCACGTCCGAATTCGTGGGCACGAGGTGCAAAAGGCCGAAGCGGTAGTCCACATGAATCTGAGCGAAGCGTCCGTCGCGAGTAATGCAGAAGTGCAGGCCCGCCTCTTTTCCGTGCAGGCCGATTTTGCGGAACTGGCGGAAGGAAAGGGGAAAGCCCTTGTGGTAAACGCGGTTCTCTCCCTTCTCAAAGTGCGTCGTATGTTCCAACTTTTCAGCCGCATCCGGGGCGAGCCGCACGAGCAATTGGAATTGATGATCGCTGGGCAAGGAGTCGTTCTGGCCCTGGATGTCCACTAAATCTTCGACGAGGTCAATGGCGTGGCCTAAATGCTGGCCGTTGAGGCGATCGATGAGCTGCGTGTTGAGCAGCGCGTGGGTGATGGAGACAAACGTGGCGCGCTGGGAGGCATCGAGTTGCGCGAAAACGGAGGCGGCCAGGGCGGCGCTGTCTTGCAGCCCCTGGCAACGAGCGAGAAGGCGGCCGATGAGCGCTCTTTGCTCGGGCGCAAGATCTTCAAAGAACAGCCAGTCCACCAGGAAGCGTTCAAAGAGTTTGCGATCAGCAAGCAAATCCGAATTGCCCGCGAAAGAAGATTCTCCCGGGAGGAGAGCAGGCTGTGCGTCAAAGGCTCGCACCGTCAGGAGTTCCGTGTCTTGCGGATAGGCGAAGGCGTGCCCTTCCAGTCCGGGTTGATTGGCGGCCGAGCGAGTCAAGCGACACAGCGGCTGTTCGGTGAAAGACGACTCTTCCTCCGCTTGGACTTTGGCCGGCTGTGCGATATGGATTGTGCCGAGCAACACGACGAGACACACGAAATGAGTCCGCATAACTCCTCCCATCTACCCAATCAGGTTTCGTCAGGAACCGAGTAACTGGGAACTTACCTGGGTTGGCAGCCGCAAAGAGCGAGGGCATGACTGTTGCCAATCTGTGCTCAAGCGAAAGGCCGCTGCAGCAATCACTTGGGGATGTGACGGCTGGACGCCGCACTGTTTGGCTGTCACAGAGACACGACGAATGCCATTCGGAAATGACACTGCCGGAGGGATGCGTGCAGGCGCCCGTACCTCGAGCGAAATGTGCTTTAAAGGTCCCGGCTGCGAGGACTCCGCTGGGAACGAAGGAATCAGGAGGTCACGGTCGCGGCGTGGAGAGCGGGGCGATCAGGCGAATCGAGAGGGTAAAGTTGCCGCGCTTCTTTCCCACTAGCTCAAACGTCGCCAAGTTTTCCGCGCCGCCGCTCGAAGTGGCACGCACAACGTTTCCGCCGACAAGCTCTGTGGTTTTGGTCGAGAGATTTCGCGCTTCCAGCGTAATCTTGGCCGTGCTTCCGTGAACGCGAACGCCCAGGCTGCGCCGCTCGCCCGGAGCGAGTGAGGCGTTGCTCGCTTCAAGTTCCAGGCTGACGAACACGATACTGAACGGATTGGCGTTCTTCGCCCCGCAGCTCACCTTCACTTCCGCGGGGCCAGGATTCAGGTCCGCTGGAGGCAGCACTGCCAGCGAAGCCGGCGAGGAAGCCAGCACGAGGCCAGCTCTTCCCGCAATGGCTACATGATTGGCATCCGCGTCGCCGCAGAATCCGTGTCCCGTCAACTCGAAGCGGTCGGTTACAGAAGCCATGCGCGGCGCCAGCGTCACGACTTCCAGCGCGGAAGGCACGTTGAGCGGAGTGAGAATGGTGCTCGTGACGCGCCCGGAACGCCCCTCGATTCCCGCTTGAATCGTCCCTGGATTCAGCGGGGCAACAAACATCGCGCGCCCCGTCGCGTCTGTCTTGACCTTCTCGCCGTAAGAGAAAGCAACGTTGACGTCCGGGGTGAGCCGGCCGTTCACGTCCAGAACCGCTAGAGTTGCCCGCTCGCCGGTAACCAACTTGCGCGGCATGATCAGGATGCGCGCATTCGCGGGATTGGGCGCCTGCTGCGCGTGGGATAGTCCGGCAAAAGAAAGGAGCAAAAGCAGCGACAAAGCGGCATGGGTAAGCTCACGGGAGAGGAGGCACACAGAGGGATTGTAGTGGAGTTTTGTTACCGGCAGAAGAGCGCGGTGTGGCGAAGACCAGGACGCGGCCCGAGGACGATGGCGAACGGCCCGATGATGATTACGCGTACTGGCAGCGCTTCGCCACTGTGGGATTCGCCTGGTTTCAGGTATCCTTTCGGACTGACATCTCAGGGGGTTTCGCCAAGGAGTGGTTAATCAGTAGGGCGCAAAGGCTTTCCCTGGGCACAAGCGTCTGCTAGCGTGGACTGAGAGTTTGCGGGATGGGTGTACACGCTGGGGGTGTGGGGCGTGCTCACGAAAAGCTTGGAAGGAGACGTTGTGCAGATCGTCAGTGGTGGTGTGACTGATGTGGGGCGAGTGCGCACCAATAACGAAGACTCATTCCGGATTGTCGAGCCCTTGAACTTGTTTATTTTGTCGGACGGAATGGGCGGCGAGGCACACGGAGAAGTCGCCAGTTCGATGGCCGTGGAGACCATCGAGAAATACTGTAGCAAGACGGACGAATCAGGAGATTCCGGCGTAACGCTGCATGGATCAGCCTCCGAAAGTTGGAGTCCCCAGACGAAACGCTTGCAGAACGCGGTGTTCCAGGCCAATCACAGTATCTATCAATCGGCCCAGAATCATCCCGAACAGCGCGGCATGGGAGCCACGGTGACCGCGGGATGGGTCAACGGTTCAAAGTTGAGCATCGCGCATGTGGGAGACAGCCGGGCGTATCTGTTACGCACCGGTGCGCTGCAGCAACTGACCAATGACCACTCGCTCGTGGCGGAGCAGGTACGGCGCGGGATTATCACGCCGCAGCAGGCCGAAGAGAGCGACATGCAGAGTGTTCTCTTGCGCGCGCTCGGCGCGCATCCGGACGTGGATGTGGACGTCGACGAAATTGATCTGATGCCGCGGGACTTGCTGCTGTTCTGCTCCGACGGACTGACGCGGATGGTGACGGAGCCGGAAATCGCCGGGAAGCTGCAGTCCGAAACGGACCCGGCCGCGGCGGCTCAAAAATTGGTGGACTTTGCCAATGAACGTGGCGGGCTGGATAACGTCACGGTCATCGTGGCGCTGATCCAAGAGGAATCCAAGGGTTGGTTTTCCTGGTTGCGTCGTGACTCGGGGAAGAAAGTCTAGTCCCTCCCAGGGAGGAACGTCGAATGGCAAAGCTCAGCCTCATGTTTGAAGACAAATTGGTGAAACAAGTGCCCATCGGCAACCGGCCGGTGACGATAGGGCGCGCCCCGGACAACGACCTTCCGATCGATAATCTTGCGGTGTCCAATCATCATGCGCGCGTGTATTTCGAGGGTAATCGCTTGGTTGTGGAAGACCTGGACAGCTTGAATGGAACCTTCGTGAACGATCTTCGCGTGGAACGCGCGACGTTGCACGATGGCGACTCTATCTGGATCGGCAAGCACCATATCAAGGTTGACGCCACCGCCGACACCGCAATTCCCTGGGATTTCGGGCGCAAAGCGGCAGTAGCTCCGAAAATCAATGAGACCATGGTGCTGGACACCAAGGCGCGGCGCGACATGCTGCAACAGGCCGCCGCGATGGGGGAGCGCTCGCAGTTTTCACCCACACGCTTGAAGATGCCCACGCTGGTGGTGCTCGCAGGACGAGTTGATCAGAAGGAATACGTGCTCACAAACAAGCTGACCGTTATCGGGAAGTCGCCGATGGCCACGGTGCGTTTGCGCGGATGGTTCAAGCCGCAAGTGGCGGCGCAAATCAACCAGCGCGATGATGGCTATTACCTCGGCACCGGCGCGAAAATTCCCATGGTGAACGGCTCGCCCATTCAGGGACCCACACGCTTGAATGACGGCGACTTGATCGAAGTGAGCGGCATCCGGATGAACTTCATCTTCCGGGAATAGCGCCGTTCCACGATGGCCAACACCTCGCATGGTGGTTCGCTCCAGGCCCTATATCTGCGCCTCCGGGAGTTACTCTCCGTCTGGTGGCAACACCGTGCGCTGTTCCTCATCAGCTCGGGAATTACACTTGCGGCTCTCGCCGTTTACCTGTTCACTTTCCTTGGCGACCGCAGCACCCCTCTGTTCGACTTCCTGAAGCGCTTTGAGTACAACACCCTGGACACGCGCTTCCGCTACAGGCCCGCGCGCTATACGCCGCCAGACCCGCGCATCGTAATCGTTTCGGTTGACCAGAAATCCCAGGAAGTGCTGGGTAAATGGCCCTTCCCCCGCAAATATTTCGCGCAGATGCTGGATGCCTTGCGGGAAGACGGCGTGAAGGTGGCGGCATTCGACATCACTTTCAATAAGCCGGACCAGACCGCCGCGCCGGTCCGCGCGCTGTGGTCAAAGCTGGAGCGAGACAAGAAGGAAGGACGCGCGCCTGACCCGAAACTCGAAGCGGAAGTGGCGGAACTGGCAAAGGAGTTTGATTCGGACGCGCAGTTTGCTGCCGCGCTACGCCGGTTTGGACCCGTGGTGCTCGGAAACTTCTTCCTGGAGCCACAAGAGGCGAACGGCATTGACACCGCCACATTGGATAAATATGCAGAAATGGTGCAGTGGTACGCGCTGAACCGCGTGGCTCTCAATCCCGCGACCGGCAAAGCGGATTTTGCTTCCCTGCTGAACAGCTACCAGTTTGAAAGCACTCTTTACACGGCCACGATCGCCAACATCCCGGAATTAGCGCCGCTCGAAAACAACGACAAGACCGCCATCGGTTTTTTCAACATTTCTTCGGATGCGGACGGAGTTTTGCGCCGCTCGCTGCTGATTCTGCCGTTTGGCAGGTCGAACAATGCGGACGACCTGGACCTCTACGGCTCATTGGAAGTGCAGACGCTGCGGCTCTATCTCGACTTGAAGACGGAGCAGGTTACGGTGAATTACGGGCCCGCGGGCATCGCCAGTTTGCAATTCGGCGACAAAGTCACAGTCCGCCCCGACTACCTGGGGCGGATGGTCATCAATTATCGCGGGCCGCGCGGGACATATCCGTACTACTCGATTTCGGACGTTGTGCAACACCGCTTTCCGCGCGGGACTTTCAAGGACAAGATCGTCCTGGTCGGCGCGACGGCTACGGGCATTGGGGATCTGCGCACGCCGCCCTATGGCGGAATCGATTATCCCGGCATGGAAGTGCACGCCAACGTAATCGACAACATGCTCAACAACGGCTTTTTGGTGCGGGGCGCGCACCAAGTCCTGCTGGACCTTGCGCTGATCATTGTTTTGGGCTTACCACTGGGATTTGTTCTGGCCCTGGTTTCGCCTCGGTGGATGTGGTTCGGTCTGGGGCTGCTGATTCCCTTCACCGGCGGCGTCTATTTCGCCTTTTTGCGCGGCTGGTGGCTGATCTTTACGTTGCCGGCTGGGACGCTCACCGCGAACGTGATGGCGGTTTCGCTTTATCGCGCGCTGGTGGAAGAAAAGGAAAAGCGCAAGGTGCGCGGCGCGTTTGGACAGTATCTGAGCCCCGAAGTCATCCGGCGTTTGCTCGTCAATCCGCGGCTGGTCGAACCACGGAAAACCGAGATCACCGTGATGTTCAGCGACATCCGCGGCTTCACCACCATTTCCGAAAAGCTCGACGCGCAAGAGCTGGCGCTTTTTCTGAACGGCTACCTTTCGGACATGACCAAGATCGTCTTCGATACCCGGGGCACGCTCGACAAATACATCGGAGACGCGGTGATGGCGTTTTGGGGAGCGCCTTACGAGGACGGCGAACATGGACTGCAGGCCTGCACTGCGGCGATCGAGATGATGAAGCGCGTCCGCCAGTTGCAGAGACAGTGGACCGCAGAAGGCAAGCCCGCGCTCGATATCGGCATCGGCCTGAATTCCGGTGTGGCCAGCGTCGGCAACATGGGCTCGGCATTGCGTTACGGCTACACGGCGCTCGGCGACGCTGTGAATCTCTCCTCGCGCCTCGAAGGCTTGAACAAGGACTACGGCACGCACATCATCGTGAATGAATCCACCTATGCCGCAGCAAGAGACGCCGGCTTTCTGTTCCGTGAACTCGATTTGATTCGCGTCAAAGGCAAACTCCATCCCGTCACCATCTACGAACTTCTCGGCCATCGCCTCGATTTGAACGAGGAGGGCATCCTCGCCGAAGCGGAGACGCGTTTCGAGCACTTCGAGGAAGCACGCAAGCTGTATCGCGAGCGCAAGTGGACGGAGGCGCTAGAGGCGTTTCAAGCCATCCTCGACCGCTGGGCCAAGGACGGTCCATCCATCGTCTATCTCAAGCGTTGCCAGGAGTATCTTGCCGAGGAACCGCTCCCCGATTGGGACGGCGTCTTCACCATGACCCACAAGTAGCCCCCTTCCCGCCGGAAGAAGCTAAAAAGCCGGGTCTTGGCGCTGTACCTAAAAAGGCGTGTTTCGTAGTCTAATGTAGAGATAACGACACGGAACAGCCTGCGCGGTGAAGTTGGCCGCTCCCCCCGCGCGAACCGGGCAAAATAAGGAAACGTCAAGCCTTTATGTGGATTGTCCGATTAGCCCTAGCCAGACCCTACACGTTTATCGTGATGGCGATGGTCATTGTCCTCCTGACGTTCGTGGTGGTGCCGCGAACGCCCACGGACATTTTCCCGGAGATCAACATTCCGGTGATCGCCCAGGTGTGGACGTACAACGGGTTGCAGCCGCAGGAGATGGAGCGGCGCATCACGTCGAACGTGGAACGCGGGATCATGACCTTGGTGAACGATATCGAGCACATCGAATCGCAGTCGATGAACGGAATCGCCATCGTGAAGATTTTCTTCCACCCGAATGCCAACGTTCAAACTGCTCTCGCGCAGGTCACGGCCATTTCGCAGACATTCTTGCGCTTTCTGCCACCGGGAACCACGCCACCACTGGTCATCATTTATTCCGCGTCCACCGTTCCGGTCATTCAGGTCGGGCTGACCAGCGACTCGATGGGTGAACAGCAGCTTTTCGACTACGGCAACAATTTCATTCGCACGCAGATCGCTACGGTCCCGGGCGCCTCCATGCCTTTTCCCTACGGAGGCAAGTCGCGCCTGGTGTCGGTGGATATCGATCCCGCGGTACTGCAAGCCAAGGGCCTCTCGCCGGTGGACATCGTCAACGCGGTAAATGCGCAGAACCTGATTCTGCCAACCGGGACGGCAAAGATGGGGTCGCTCGAATACAACGTCGAGATGAACGCCAGCCCCATCAGCGTCGCGCAGTTGAATGATTTGCCGGTGAAGACGGTAAATGGTTCGACCATCTACTTGAGGGACGTGGCGCACGTCCGCGACGGATTCTCGCCGCAAACCAATATCGTGCTCGAAAACGGCCAGCGCGGCGTGCTGATGAGCGTGTACAAGACGGGAAACAATTCCACGCTGTCCATCGTCGACCACGTCAAGCAGGTCTTGAAAGACTATCAGCCGTCCCTGCCTACATCCTTGAAGCTCACCACGTTCTTCGACCAGTCGCTTTTCGTCCGTGCGGCGATCCAGGGAGTGCTGCGCGAGGCGTTGATCGCCGCCTGCCTGACGGCAGTCATGATTCTGCTGTTCTTGGGCAATTGGAAGAGCACTTTGATCATCGCGATTTCGATTCCCCTTTCGATCCTGGTCAGCATCCTGTGTTTGAGCGCGCTTGGCGAAACGCTCAACATCATGACCTTAGGCGGACTGGCGCTGGCCGTGGGCATCCTCGTGGACGACGCCACTGTGGAAATCGAGAACATCAACCGGCAACTGGCTATGGGCAAGGAAACCGTGCAGGCCATTCTGGACGGCGCGCAGCAGATTGCTGTGCCCGCGTTCGTATCCTCGTTGTGCATCTGCATCGTGTTCATACCGATGTTCTTCCTTTCGGGAGTCGCAAAGTACTTATTCGTGCCGCTGGCGGAAGCAGTGATCTTTGCGATGTTGGCGTCGTACATGTGGTCGCGGACGATTGTTCCGACGTTGGCGATGTATCTTCTGACCTCGGAAGACGAATATCACGCGGACGAACATGTGGGCGAACGGATGGGCTTTTTCCGGCGCTACCAGCAGACGTTCGAGCGCGCTTTCGATCGTTTTCGGTTCGGCTACCGGCGGGCCTTGACGGGAACCCTGCAGCACGCGCGGCTCTTTTCCGCGTGCTTCCTTGCCTTCTGCGTACTTTCCGCAGGGCTTACCTTCATCCTTGGGCGCGACTTCTTCCCGAACGTGGACGCCGGACAAATCCGGCTGCACATCCGCGCGCGGACCGGCCTACGCGTGGAAGAAACGGCGCGGCTTGCCGATCAGATTAACCAGGTGATTCACCAGACGATCCCGGAAAGAGATCTCCTTACCGTTCTCGACAACATCGGCCTGCCCTATTCGGGAATCAACCTGACGTACAGCAATTCGGGCACGATCGGAACCTGCGACGTCGAGATTCTGGTGCAGCTCAAGCCGGAGCGGGGAAGGTCCACCGGCACATACATTGACGAATTGCGGCGACGCTTGCCCCGGGAATTTCCTGGCGTGCAGTTTTTCTTTCAGCCAGCCGACATCGTCACGCAAATTCTGAATTTCGGCACCCCTGCGCCGATTGACATCCAGGTCGTGGGAATGAACCAGCCGGCCAATTACGAGATCGCTCAGCGTCTGGCAAACCAAATTCGGCACATCCCAGGGGCGGTGGACGTCCATGTGCAACAGGCGTTCGATGCCCCCACGTTGTTCCTGGACATCAACCGCACGCGAGCTCAATACGTGGGCTTTCAGGCACGCGACGTGGCGCAGAACGTGCTCATTTCCCTTTCCTCCAGCTTCCAGACAGCGCCGAATTTCTGGCTGGATCCCAGGAACGGCGTGAGCTACACAGTCGCGGTCCAGACGCCGCAGTACCGCATGGACAACTTCCAGGCGCTGCAAAACACGCCGATTGCGGCGAATACCAGCGGTACCCGAACGGCCCCGCAAATTCTCGGAAACCTGGTTACGACATCCACGGTGGCGCGGCCCGCTTCGGTCTCCCACTACAACGTGCAGCCGCTGATTGACGTTTACGCCTCCGTCTCCGGAAGGGATCTTGGGTCCGTGGCCGAAGAGGTCAGAAAGCGCGTTGATGCCATCCAGAAGGATTTGCCTCGCGGGAGCCACACGGTCATCAGCGGGCAGGTTCAGACGATGACGACGTCGTTTTACGGGCTGGGCATCGGGCTGATTGGCGCGATTGTGCTGGCGTACCTGCTTATCGTGGTGAATTTTCAGTCGTGGCTGGATCCGTTCATCATCATCACCGCGCTTCCCGGAGCGCTGGCCGGCATTTGCTGGATCCTGCTGTTCACGCACACCACGCTGAGCGTGCCGTCCTTGACCGGAGCCATCATGTGCATGGGCGTGGCCACGGCCAACAGCATTTTGCTCGTCTCTTTCGCGCGCGAGCAATTGAACGAGGGCAAGGGTGCGTTCGATGCCGCGCTGGAAGCTGGGTTTGTGCGTATTCGACCGGTGCTCATGACTGCGCTGGCAATGATCATTGGGATGTTGCCCATGGCCACGGGTTTTGGCGAAGGCGGCGAACAGAACGCGCCGCTTGGCCGTGCGGTCATCGGTGGTTTGCTGTTTGCCACGGTTGCCACACTGTTCTTCGTGCCCTGCGTTTTTTCAATTATCCACGGTCACCTGGAGCGCAGGCGGCATCGGACTGTGGAGAGTTAAGCAGGGATGACAAGGGATGCAAACGGAATTACCCTAATGGGGGCGATGGATCATGAGTGAGGAAGCGCGACGGGACATGCGCGAACAAGGCGAAAACACGACGCCAAAGCCTCCGCTGTTTCTGGTCTTTTTCGCGATTGTAGTGGCGCTGGTCGTGATCGGCGGACTGCTGATGGTGCAGCGGCGGTCGCAGTTTCAGGCGCTTGCGGAAAACACAGAGACGCTGTCCGTTCCTACGGTCGCGATCATTCATCCGTCCGCGCAGCCCGGGGATGAAGACCTGGTGCTCCCGGGCACACTGCAGGCTTACGTGGAGTCGCCGATTTACGCGCGAACCAATGGCTACCTTAGGCAGTGGTACCACGACATCGGCAGCCGGGTGAACAAGGGGGATATCCTCGCGGACATTGACGCCCCGGAGATTGACCAGCAATTGATGCAGGCGAAGGCGGATCTCAATACCGCGCAGGCGAATGAGCACCTTTCGCAAATCACCGCCGCGCGCTACTCGGAATTGCTGAAGACGGATGGCGTCTCCAAGCAGGAAGTGGACAACGCCAATGGCGATCTGGAAGCCAAGCGCGCCATCGTACAGTCTTCGCAGGCAAACGTTCACAGGTTGGAGGAGCTGAAATCGTTTCAGCGCGTGTTTGCGCCGTTCAGCGGAGTGGTCACGCAGAGAAATGTGGACATCGGCACGCTGATCAACGCAGGGAACGGCGGGACGTCGCAGCAGTTGTTCTACCTGGCGAAGACGGATCCCATCCGCGTCTACGTCAACGTGCCGGAGGCTTACGCGCCTTCGATTCGCAAGGGACTTGGCGCCTACTTGGAGCTCACGCAATATCCGGGACAGAGGTTCGAGGGTCAGGTCGTTCGCACGGCGGAAGCGATCGACCTCTCGACACGGACGATGCTTACCGAAGTGGATGTGCCGAACCGGGCCGGGCAGTTGCTCCCCGGCGGTTATGCGGAAGTGCACTTGAAAGTCAAAGTGCAGGGGCAGAGGCTGCAAGTGCCGGTCAATGCCTTGCTGTTCCGCTCGGAAGGCTTGAGAGCGGTGGTGATTGACGCGAGTCACCATGTGCGTTTGCAGGCGCTGGCAATTGGGCGCGATTATGGCAATACGCTCGAAGTTTTGAACGGACTGAAGGCGGATGACTGGATCGTTTTGAATCCGCCGGATTCCATTGAAAATGGCCAGGAAGTGCACGTGAAAGAACTCAGCGATGCGGTCGTTCCAGCGCCAGCCGCGGGCAGACCCGGCAATCCTGCCACCTACTCCGCCAAGCCGTCTCCACCCACGGAGAAGAAACCCTGATGCATTTTCGGTTTCCTTCGAGCGGTGGCCGCAAAGCGCTAACCTGCGGCGTGGCGGCACTCTCGCTTTGCGCGGGATGCACAGTCGGTCCCAACTACAAGCGGCCGACGGCACCGGTTCCGGTGAGATGGGAAGTCGCGGAGCCCTGGCGCGAGGCGAATCCCAAAGACGCGATTCCCAAGACGGCCTGGTGGACGCTTTTCCATGACGATGAGCTAAACGGGTTGGAAACGGAGTTACTGGGCGCGAACCAGACGCTGAAAGCGGCGCTGGCGCATTTTGATCAAGCGCGGGCTTCCGCGGCGGTACAGAACGCCGCGCTTTTCCCAACGTTGGGTGTCAATCCCTCAGCTTCGCGGCAACGTTACTCTGGAACAAGGCCGACGGGTTCGAGCGCTCCGTTGGGCGGCCCTGTCACACAATCGAACTACATCCTTCCGTTCTCGGTGAGCTATGAAGTAGATCTGGTCGGCAAGCGCCGGCGCACGATTGAAGCCGCGCAGTCTGCGTTGCAGGCAAATGCCGCGGACCTCGAAAACGTAAGACTGGTGCTGACCGCGGAGCTTGCCGCCGATTATTTCACCCTGCGGCAGTTGGATACGCAGATCGGGCTGCTGAATCGCACGGTGACCACGCTGGAAAAGGGGCTGGACCTGGTGAAATCGCGGCACACCGGCGGACTCGCTTCCGGGCTCGACGTCGCGCAGGAAGAGACGCTGCTAAACACCACGCGGACGCAGGCCACCCTGTTGCAGCAGCAGCGCAAGCAGTTTGAAGACGCGATTGCGGTGCTCGTCGGCAAACCGGCGCCTGATTTTAACGTGGCGGCGCGGGAACTTTCGGCAGAGCCGCCGAACATCGACACCTCGCTTCCGTCCGATCTGCTTGAGCGCCGGCCGGACATCGCCGAGGGAGAACGGCAGATGGCCATCGCGAATGCGCAAATCGGCATCGCGAAGGCGGCGTATTATCCTTCGCTGGTTTTGTTCGGACAGGGCGGCTGGAACTCCCAGAGCATTTCGCAACTCCTGAATGCCGAGAGCGGGTTTTGGGCTCTGGGGGCAAATGTCGCGCAAGAAATTTTCACCGGCGGGGCGCGCCGGGCACAGGTGCAATTCTCGCAAGCCGGTTACGATGCCACGGTGGCGAGTTACCGCGGCACGGTGCTGAATGCCTTTCGCGAAGTACAGGACAACGTCACGGGGCTACAGGTACTCCATTCGGCGCGGCAATCGCAGGCGGACGC
>DASPTY010000026.1:0-29748 GCA_035623175.1 Candidatus Limnocylindrales bacterium
TGCCGTGGGCGCGTATGTAGCCGGCGGTCGTCAGGGCAACT
The DNA here is from genome assembly GCA_035623175.1 of Candidatus Limnocylindrales bacterium. Taxonomy (GTDB): domain Bacteria; phylum Acidobacteriota; class Terriglobia; order Acidiferrales; family UBA7541; genus Acidiferrum. The sequence continues at coordinate 42 of DASPTY010000026.1, forward strand.
GGCCGAAAATGGTGGAGACGGAAAAGGCCGCGTTTCAGTTAGCTTTGAAAAAAGGCGTGAAAATTGTCTTCGGGACGGACGCGGGCGGATTCGACTGGCGCGAACTCAACGAAGCAAAGGAATTCGAATATTACGTCAACTACGGCATGACGCCGCTACAGGCCATCCGCACCGCCACGACCTCCGCCGCTGAGCTGATGGGCTGGCCCGACAAAATGGGCACAATCGAGGCTGGGAAGTGGGCGGACTTGGTCGCCGTCTCCGGCGATCCCCTTAAGGACATCACCGAACTTCAGCGCGTGAAATTCGTCATGAAATCCGGCTCCATGTTCAAGAACGAGTTTCGATGATTGCGGGCTAACGAAGGCCACCTCTGAAATTCCCCAATCTCAACCAGTGCATGTAGACGTCCACGATTTTCGCTCTTGGCTCAGTGAATCGTCTGGACCATTCCTGAGATGTCCAGTGGACCCCGTGGCAGGTTTCATTTAGGGAATTGTTTATTGCCATAAATTCGTCTGATCCTTCCGACCGATCGTCAATTTCAGACCATCGCGAAATAATCTCCTTCACGGTAGCTCTGGTGATGCCTAACCTTGTGCGAAACTCCCAATCCTCAATCTCATTACTCTCAACTATGGCCTTGAGGCACTGGAGTACCAGTTCCTGTTCGCTCGCGGAAAGCTCTTTCAGTGCCATTGCTCTATTCCTCAGAAGAACGCCACGCCGCCGTCCACATTGATGGATTGCCCGACCATCGCGCTGGACATCTCCGAGCACAAGAACAGCGCCGCCTGTGCAATTTCCATTGCCGTTTGTCCGCGCCCCTGTGGGATCGAGCTCAAGAATCCTTTCAACTGCTCGTCCGGGCTTACGCCCATTCTCTTGGCCAACGACTTGCCCAATTCCTTGCTCATGTCGGTTTCCGTCACCGGCCCTGGACAGATCGCATTTACACGTACGCCTTGCCGCGCTGCCTCCGCCGCCATGACGCGTGTCAGTCCGAGCAAGCCCGCCTTGGCGGCCGCATACGCCGAGCCCCAGGCATATGCGGCCTTCGCCGACAGGCTCGAAATATTCAAAATCACGCCCGACTTCCGCGCGTACATCTCTGGGAGAACCAATTTGCTCAACACAAACGCCGCTCGCAGATGCACGGCGATTACTTTGTCGAACTCCTCGAGCGAATACTCTTCCACCGGCACGACCGGCCCATAGTGCCCCGCGTTGTTCACCAGAATATCCACGCGCTCAAATCTCGCCCTCGCCGCTGCCACAACGTGTTCGCACTCCTTCTCCCGAGTCAAATCCGCTGCCGCACATCCGGCCTGCCCGCCCTCCGCTTCAATCTCCGCAGCCACACTTGCCAGTTGCCCAGCAGTTCGCGCCGTTAAGAAAACCTGCGCCCCTTCCTTGGCAAACAATTTCGCAATCGCGCGTCCAATTCCGCGTCCCGAGCCTGTAATCAACGCTACTTTGTTTTCCAATAGCATAATTTCAAAACCATATCAGCCCTGCTCTTTCATTTCCACTAAGTCCTGGCGCCGGCGCTAATCTCTATTTGCGCCCCCTCCTCTTCGATGTGACAATTTTAGAATGTTCAAAACATTCTTTAGGACCCTGACATTCTTCCTGGGCGCCGCCCTGCTTTGCGGGATCACTCTCGCTCAACAGTCCTCCACGCCCTCCACCCAACAGCCATCGGCGTCGAAGCCAGCCTCCAGCGCGCCGAAAACACAGCAATCCACGACTTCCAAGACCGGCACCTCGACGCCCACAAAAAAGACAGCCCCGCCGCCTCTTGTTCTCACGACTCCAAAGGACAAGAACAGCTATGCCATTGGCTTGAACATCGGTAAGAGCTTGCAGAAGGATGCCGTGGAGGTCGACCCCGACATCATTTCCCGGGCCATCAAGGACGTTATCGCCGGAGCGAAACCTCTCCTCACTGACGAGGAGACACAAGCGACGCTAACCGCGCTGTCCAACGAGGTGCGCAAGCATCAACAGGAAGTTTTCGAGCAGACCAAAGCAAAGAACAAACAAGAAGGCGAAGCGTTTCTCGCCGCCAACAAGGACAAGCCTGGCGTGGTGGTGCTGCCTAGCGGGCTGCAGTACAAGGTTCTTCAGGAGGGCACCGGACCGAAGCCCACGGCCGGCGACAGCGTTGTCTGCCAGTACCGTGGCACGCTCCTCGACGGTAGTGAGTTCGACAGCTCCTACAAACGGGGCAAGCCAGCCACCTTCAACCTTAACCGGGTCATCAAGGGGTGGATCGAAGCGCTCCCGCTCATGCCCGTAGGTTCCAAGTGGCAACTCTACGTCCCTTCCTCGTTGGCTTACGGCGAGCAGGGTAATGGTCCGATCGGGCCCAACTCCACATTGATCTTTGATCTCGAGTTGGTCTCCATTGTGCCCAGGCCCCAGCCGCCTCAGCCGAAGCTGGAACCAGTCGGGCCCGCGGGCCAGTCGCAAGTTCCACCTCAGGCTCAACCGCAGGCTGCGCCACAAGCTCAGCCTCAAGCGTCGCCACAAGTTCAGCCACAGACTCAGGCTCCGCCTCCGTCTAAGCCGCAATAAGTTTGAATAATCTCCCGTAGGGTTTCGCGGGAAAAACAATCACCCGGGATAGGTTGACTCTTCGACCTGTCCCGGCTTTTTCATTTCTCGTTTGAAGTGGTAGGTCTGGCTTCCACAATTCAAGTCGCTGTGGATTCCCGACGCTTCACCCGTCACACCTTTCGGGTCGCGCCCTACTGAACCTTCAATCCCTTCACCAGATGCTTGACCGCTTCTTCTGCCTGATAGGGCGAAATCGTGTACTTATTGTTCAAGGCTTTCGGACTAATCGCCCGGTAAGCCAGCTTTCTTGGGCTGCGCAGCGCAAGGTCCAGGATGAAGGTCCCTTCGTGCCACCTCACTGTACGGAAATCCACCTCCGGTGGGCCCCAGCCCCATCCCCACCAGCCCCAGCCTGGGTAGACCTCCTCGACCGTGGCCCGATGGCTTCTCACCGCCACATGGTAGTCCACCAAAAAGTCCGCTGTGGCCGGATCTGTCACCTGCACCAGTCCCTTTGCGTTCAAGGAGTGTTCGATTGCTGCCTGCAATTGTTTCCGGTTCGCTTCCGTATTCCAGTCCCGGTTGCTTTCCATGTGTTGCTGGGGCGGGGCCGTCGTAATCACGTCTCGCGAAACCACTGGCCGGTCATCGGCCTCCCGCTTGGCCGACGTTTGGGGGGGTGTCATGGGCCGCCATGCCCAGGTCATCCCTTTTGCCACTCGCACATCCGGGTCCCGCAGCACCGTCACGTTGTCGTCGCAACCGGCGAGTGCCATGCCCCCCACGAATGCCGCCGCAATTAGTCCTGCTTGAATTGTTCTTTTACGGAGTTCCACGTCACGTACCTCCACACCTTAGGAAACACCGATTTCATGAAAAAGTTGGCGGGGATTTGCAACCGCTAGTTGACTCCCGCGGCCTTCCAATCCGAGGGAGGAAACACGATCGGCCAGAAATTCGGCGATGGCCGGTCAAACTCAAATGCCACCCTATAGAAATCCATTCCCTCATCCTCCGAGCGCACCACCCGGCAGCCCACTTCCTGCTTATTCTTCGGATTGCGCAGCAGAAAGGACTGCCCCATATGTAGGTGTGTCCGCATCCGCAGCAGGCCTCCGTGGGCGTTAACCACTTGCGTCTCGGCCGTTTCCTCGATGCGGTTCCGTTCCTCGTTCTGCGCGAGCACGAGCACGGTCATGCGCAGCATCACGCGCTCGCTCCTCCGCCGGTTCGCCTGTTCAGACGTTTGGGATATGTCCATGGTGGTGCCCTATTTTACTCTGTTCAGGCTCTAAACTAGCTGTCCGTTCAGCCAGTGTTTCCATCCTTAAATCGGGCCGTTTCTATGGAATCCATGCGCCTGTATGGCGTCTTTGATATGATAGAATTTTGCAAATTCACTAGTTTAGGAAACGGATGGCTACACAATCTTCGGCTAAAACCCTTCTTCGCGTCCGTCCACGCGGCTTTTGTGCCGGCGTGGTACGGGCCGTTGACATCGTTGAGCTCGCTCTCGAAGCTTATGGCGCGCCGGTCTACGTTCACCACGAGATCGTTCACAATACTTACGTTGTCGAACAACTCCGCCGTCGCGGCGCCATCTTCGTCGAAACCATCGGCGAAGTCCCATCAGGCTCCGTCCTGGTCTTCAGCGCCCATGGCGTGCCTCCCACCGTCCGCGACGAGGCCAGGGATCGCTCCCTTCGCGTCATTGATGCCACCTGTCCCCTCGTGACCAAGGTGCACATGGAGGCTCTGAAGTTCGCCCGCGAAAAGCGCACCATCATCCTCATCGGGCATAGAGATCACCAGGAAATCATTGGGACCTCCGGCGAGGCCCCCGACAGCACCTTGGTTGTCGATTCCGTCGCTGCCGTCGATGCGCTTCACGTCGAGGATCCTGACAAACTCGCGTTTCTTACCCAGACCACGCTCTCTCTCTACGATACCCAGGAAATTGTGGCCCGCCTGCGCCAGCGCTTCCCTTTGATTGTCGGCCCGGCCAGCGACGACATCTGCTACGCCACGCAAAACCGCCAGGAAGCGGTCGAGCACGTTGCGAAGGACGTTGATCTCATCTTGGTCGTTGGCTCGCAAAACAGTTCAAACAGCAATCGCCTCGTCGAGTTGGCCAAGCGCCTCGATGTCACAGCGCGCCTTATTGATTCGGCCGACGACATTGACCCCCTGTGGCTCGAGGGCATTCGCCGTATTGGTCTCACGGCAGGGGCTTCCGCGCCAGAAGTGCTCGTGGAACAGGTCAGCGAGCGCCTGGCGCAATTCGGATTTACCGATCAGCGGGATCTGGACCTGATCCGCGAGGACGTGCGTTTCACGCTTCCTCCAGAACTGGCCACCATCGCTCCGGCCCCGCGGCGGTAGTTTCTCTGGGAGGGGTGCGCCGCAAGCTGTGGCGCACGCCCTGAGGTTCTTTCTGGGCCTTTTGGGGATTTTGCTTTGCCGGGCGGGGGATTTCCCGGCGTCGTTGCCTGAGCCCGGCACATTTTTCGCTTTACAAGGAGCGCACCTTGGCGGTCAAAATCGTCCGTCAGCCGAACAAGATTGCCCTCATCGGCGCGCCTTCCAGCGCTGCTGGTTTTGCACCCGGCTCCGAAAAAGCTCCTGCTGCGCTTCGCGCCGCCGGCCTCATCGAGAAGCTGCAATCCATTGGGTATGAAGTCACTGATTTTGGTGACTGCGCCGCGCGCCACTTCGCCGATGATGACGAGCACAAACGCGCGCGCAACATCCCCGAAATTGTCGCCGCTCTCAACGATCTCAAGCCTCGCGCCGAACTCGCGGCAAAATCCGGTGGATTGATTCTCGTACTTGGTGGCGATTGCGTGCAGACCGTCGCCGTTCTTGCCGGAGCGCGCCGCTACTACAAACACATCAGCCTCATCTGGTTCGACCGCGACGCCGATCTCAACACGCCTGCCTCCACGCCCTCGGGCCGCCTCGACGGCATGGCTCTCGCCGGCATCATCGGCAAAGGCTCGCCCGAACTTGTTCGCTTCTGGGGCGAACCTCCCCTCGTGCGGGAGCCCGATACTCTTCTCTACGGCATCGAACGTCTCGATCCGCCGGAGCAGGAATTCCTGACTCGTTCACCCCTGCGACATGTCTACGCCGCGGACATCCAGGCCAAGGGTGCGATTCCCGCGGCCCAGCACGCGCTCGCGCAACTGCATGCCGATGCGCGCGACTTCGTGCTTCACCTTGATCTCGATTCCATCGCCCAGGAAGACTTTCCGGCCACGAATGTTCCCGGCAGCGGCGGCCTCGGTTACGCCGATGCGAAGGCTTCGCTAGCGGAATTCGTCAAGCACAAAAATCTGCTGGGCCTTGACGTCGCCCAATACAATCCGGATAAGGACCCAGACGGCTCCTCCGCGAAAAAACTCGTCGAACTTCTCGTCGAGGTGCTTTCAATTCGTTTTGCTGCTCTCAACGCGCCTGCGGTGCCGGCTGCAACTGCCGCGCCAACTTCCGCCGAGATCATCCTTCCCATCAACGAAGAGGCCGAAACTCCTGCCGCGCCCGAGCCGGCTGCCGAGACTCCCGCCGCGCCTGAACCCGCCAAGGATGCTCCATCCGAGCCCGCCGCTGAAACCAGCGGCACCGAGACGCCCGAACCATCTTCTTCTCCCGAATCCTAAATCTCGCGCCACTTCCGGTTTTCCCTTCAAGACCTGGCGACGGGCTTCGTCACGTCATTGCCCACCTCAACGGTGGTATGCTCGTTTGCATTGCTGCAATGCAAACTGCAGGTCACGCGTCGAGTGTGTCTTTTCCCCCTCTTCGCTGAAACATCGCCAGCATTTTCGGTGGCGCCTCGGAGGCCGTCCATGCAAAATCAATTGACATCCAGCCGCGCAGTTCCGAATCTCCACAGAATTTTTGCCTTTCTGCTTCTTCTTGCTTTCGCGCCTCTTGCGCTTGCTCAGACTGCGTCCAACGCGCCTCCGGACGATCAAGCGGTGCGGGAGCGTGTCGACTCGCTGGTCAAGCAAATGACCCTCGAAGAAAAAGTCGGCCAGCTCAGCCAGCTTTTCCGCTTTGCTCCCTCCAAAGAGGTTGACGCCGCAGTGGCCACGGGACAAGTTGGCTCGCTGCTCTTCGTCACCGAGCCCGCGGTCATCAACAATTATCAACACATCGCCGTGGAGCAATCCCGCCTGCACATCCCGCTCATTTTTGGTTTTGATGTCATCCACGGCTTTCGGACGATTTTCCCTGCGCCTATCGCCATGGCTGCTTCCTGGGATCCTGCCGGCGTTGTCCGGGAACAGGCTATCGCGGCGAAAGAAGCGCGCTCGGTCGGCATCCACTGGGCTTTTGCGCCGATGTTGGACATCGCGCGCGACCCACGTTGGGGCCGCATCGTCGAAGGCGCGGGCGAAGATCCCTATCTGGGCTCCGCCATGGCTGCCGCCCAGGTCCGCGGCTTCCAGGGTGATTACATCGGCGCTCCCGATCATCTCCTCGCCTGCATGAAGCATTACGCTGCCTATGGCGCTGCCGAAGGCGGCCGCGACTACGACGCCTCCTATCTCCCGGAAACTTTGCTCTACAACGTTTATCTCCGCCCATTCCACGCCGCAGTTCAAGCTGGCATTGGTTCCGCGATGAGCGCTTACATGGATCTGAACGATGTGCCCGCCACTGGTAATCGTTGGCTCCTCTACGACGTGCTTCGCGATCAGTGGAAATTCTCAGGCTTCGTCGTCAGCGACGCCAACGCCGTCAAAAGCCTGGAGACCCACGGGTATGCCAAGGATCTCCACGACGCCGCTGTGATCGCGCTCCGCGCCGGGGTCAATATGGAAATGGCCATCGGCTTTACGGCTTACGGGCAGAATCTCAGCGCCGCGGTCCAAAAAGGCGAGATCACGCTTGCCCAAATTGATGAAGCCGTTCGTCCCATCCTTGAAATGAAAGTCCGCCTCGGCCTCTTCGAGCATCCCTACGTTGACGAAGCCCGTTCGCAACAAATCCTCACCTCGCCCGAACATCGCACTGCCGCGCGCGTCGCCGCCGAGCGTTCGGCTGTTTTGCTCCGCAATGAAGGTGGACTGTTGCCCTTGAAGAAAGACGCCTATAAGAAGATCGCCGTGATTGGCCCGTTGGCCGATTCACAGACTGACACGCTCGGCTCCTGGGTCTTCCAGCCAAACCTCCAGGAAGCCGTGACGGTACTCGCGGGCCTTCGCAATAAGCTCTCGGGTCGCGCAGAACTCAGCTTCACACCGGGCGTCCAGATAAGCCGCAAAATACCCTCATTCTTTGATGAAATTCTGCATCGCACCCCGCCGCCCGTCTGGACTCCGGAACACGCAAAGGAGGAGATGGCCAAGGCGGTCGGTCTTGCAGCGGCTTCCAATCTTGCGATTCTTGTACTAGGTGAAAATCAGGACATGAGCGGCGAAGCGGCTTCGCGCGAATCCCTCCAGCTTCCCGGCCAGGAAGAGCAGCTCCTCGAAGCCGTTGTTGCCACCGGGAAGCCCGTCGTCCTCGTCCTTCTGAACGGTCGGCCGCTCGATATTCGATGGGCCGCACAACACGTTCCCGCGATTCTCGAAGCCTGGTACCCAGGAACCCAGGGTGGGAATGCCGTGGCCAATCTGCTTTTCGGCGATGCCATACCCGGCGGCAAGCTGCCCATCACTTGGCCGCGCGACTCAGGCCAGATCCCGATCAATTACGCGCACAACACCACCCAGGCTCCCGAAAATCAGGGCAAGCGTTATTGGGATGAAGAGAGCACGCCGCTCTTTCCCTTTGGATTCGGCCTCAGCTATTCGACATTCCGCTTTACCGACCTCAAATTGAACCGCGATCACATCAAGCCTGGCGAATCCCTCGATGTAAGCGTCGAGGTGGAAAATACGGGCACTGCCACGGCGGATGAAGTACCCCAGCTCTACATTCACCAACAATACGGCGGCACGTCGCGTCCGGTGCGTGAACTAAAAGGCTTCGAGCGCATCACGCTCGCCGCGCATGAAAAAAGGACGGTTCACTTCTCGCTCGGCACTCCCGAGCTTACGTACTGGAGCACGGCCAAAAAAGACTGGGTCGAAGAACCTTCCACTTTCGATGTCTGGGTGGGGGGCGATTCTACCGCATCACTGCACGCCACCTTCGTTATCGCGCCGTAGTCGCCGCCAACCGCGGCAGAAGGAAGCGGAAGAACCGCTCCGAATCCGACGCCAGGCAGGCTGAAGCATTCGCCGCGCCTGGCGTGGTGCGCGTGAATCCCTTCTCATCCACGATGATGTGGAACGATTCCACGGGGCACAGCGCCGGATTCACCACATATGCCACAGCCATCACGTCAAACAGCGTCGGCGTCCTTTGTCCCTGTCCCCACTGGTAGGTCAGCGCTGCGAGCGCGTTTGTCATCGGCGTGCCCGCGCTGAAGAGCCACGCGCGTTTCACTTCATCCAGCATCAACTGCGTCGAGTCGAGCGGCATCATGAAAATCGGCACGCCGCTTGAGAAGAGCTTCTGCGCCGCCGGAATATCGCTATAGATGTTGTACTCGGCTTGCGGCCCGCGGTCGGGGCCGTAGCCCAGATCCCCGTAGCCTCGCCGGATCGATCCTCCCATCAACACCACGCGTTTGAATTTCCGGAACGTCGCCGCATCTTTATCGATCGCCGCACCCACGTTCGTCAGCGGCCCGATGGCAATCAGGGTAAGTTCGCCCGGCGCTTTTCTCGCCTGCTCGAGCAGAAAATCCGCCGCATCCTGACGACTCTGCGGCGCGGCGCCCTCTTCTGCCCAGCGCGATTGGGAAAGCACGCCCGAGCTTTTCGTCGCTATCCCCGCCACTACCGGAATCGCCGGCGCGCCTGTCTCCTTCAAAAAGCGGTTCACCAACCGCGCGCGCAGCGCGGTGTCTCCCCAGGCCGTGGTGACTCCCAGCAACTCAATCTCAGGACTGCGCAGGGCCAGTGCGAGTGCAAACGCGTCGTCAATGTCGTCTCCAATATCGGTGTCGAGAATGACCTTGCTCTTCGCTGTTGACCCGCCTTGCGCATGCGCTGTACTCGGCACATTTCCAACCAGAACCACCACGCAAAGAAACCCAAGCACCACTCGTTCACGGACCCTCACGTCTGCCTCCCGGAAAACCCCGCGTACTGACCAAGTCTATCCTCTGGAACAAACTCTGTCGCGCGGTCTTCTTTAAGGAGAGCCGTAGGTCTTGTATGCCCTTATTCCTTCGGCGCAAGGAGGTAAGAGTAGACCAGCAGCGCTACGCCGATCAGCATTGGAATTACGCCGACGAGATAGACGGGTTCCCCTGGGTTATGCTCTACAACTGCTCCGAGGAAGACAATGAGGCCAACGCCTACCGCCATCGTAATGAGCCCGCCCAGCCTTTGGCCTTCCCGGCGGCGGCGTATGGCGATCCGCTCCTCCTCGCGGAGCAATTCGATCGCGCCAGTATTCCCTGCTCCCTGCGCTTCGGCGATTTTCTTCAAGGTCTCACTTCTGTAGTAGGCTTCTCTTTCGCGGCGCCGCTCGTTCGACCAGGTGGCCACGGCCACAAACGAAAAGAGCGCCACGCTCGCAACACTCAGAAAGAAGAATACGGACATGGAACCCTCCTTGGAGTTATTTCCTTGCTGCACCCGGTAAGACCGGAATGGGCGCGCCGCGGTTGCATTTTTTTGACTGACCCTGACGCAAAATAATGCAACCATTTCTCCCAAGGGTTGGTCACACAAATGGAGGACTATCGTGACCGCCGCCGACGACCAGGCGGACGTTGAAAAGGTTATCGCGGGCGACATTTCCGCCTTCGAGGGCCTGGTGCGCCGCTGGCAGGGGCCGCTCGTGAACCTCGCCTACCGCTTCTGCCGCGACCGCGGGCGCGCGGAAGAAATGGCTCAGGAAGCATTCCTTCGAACTTACCGCTCGCTTTCCGGTTGGCGCAGGGAGTCCACCTTTTCCACTTGGCTATTTGCCCTGGCAACGAATCTGTATTGCTCGGAACTTCGGCGGATTCCCGCGCGAACAAGCGCTTTGGACGATATCGTAGAACCCCGCGACCCGAGAGCGATGGATGAGACCTATGAAGCCGAGGATCGCGACCGCCTCGTGCACCGAGCTGTCTTCGCTCTCCCCGCGAAGTACCGGGAGGCAGTGATTCTGTTCTATTTTCACGACTTGGACGTCGCTGAGGCAGCCGCCAGCCTCGGCTTGCCCCAAGGCACTGTGAAAGCAAGGCTGTCGCGCGGAAGAGACATGCTCCGGCGCAAACTTTCACCGCATTTCGCCGCACCGGAGCTCGGAAGGGAGGCCTCATGAGAGATCAAGAGTTGGATGCCATTCTGTCTCGCGAGCAGGACATCGCGCCTTCTTCCGGCTTTGTGGCATCGGTGATGGAAGCCGTCGGCCAACAAGCGACCACGCCGCCACCGATTCCGTTCCCTTGGTTGCGTGCCCTTCCGGGAATCGCAGCGATTGCGGTGGCTTTGGGCGTTCTCCTGGTGACTGCCTTTGGTGTCATCGCAAGAGAACCCACAGCCCAGCCGACCTTCCTTGAGCTGCAGGCCGTACTTGCAACTGCACTCGAACTTGCCAAGACAATTCGGGCCGGCTGGCTCGCGCTGGCCCTGGCAATCAGTTTTGTCTGCGTAAAGCTCTCCACTCACCTTGCCGCAACCAGCGAGAACCGTTAGCGCAAGTCCAAGGCACTGCCCAGGCTCTCACTCTGCGTTCCAGTGCACCATTAAAGATTGGCGTTGTCGAAGAGCGGCTTCCATCGAGGAAGCGCACCGCGTAAAATGGATTGAGGGAACTAAGTCCATGTCAACCAAAACACAGCCGATGACCGGCCAACCCCCGGCAGCGAGCCTCACCAACGAAGAAATCTTGCGCTACAGTCGCCACCTGATCATGCCGGAAGTGGGGATGGAGGGTCAGCTCAAGCTCAAGGCGGCGAAGGTGCTTCTGATCGGCACGGGCGGGCTTGGCGCGCCGCTTGGCCTGTACCTGACGGCGGCGGGCGTGGGGCACATCGGGCTGGTGGATTTCGATGTTGTGGACTTCACCAATTTGCAGCGGCAGGTAACGTTTGGAACGAGCGATGTGGGCAAGCCCAAGACGGAAGCTGCCAGGGCGCGGCTGAGCAACCTGAATCCGGACGTTCAGATTGCGACCTACGAAACGAGGCTGACGAGCGAGAATGCGCTGGAGCTGTTCAAGGATTACGACATTGTCGTGGACGGCACGGATAATTTCCCGACGCGCTACCTGGTGAACGATGCCTGCATCCTGCTTGGCAAGCCGAACGTATACGGCTCGATTTTCAGATTCGAAGGCCAGGTGACCGTGTTTGGCATGCCCGAGGGGCCTTGCTACCGCTGCTTGTACCCCGAACCACCTCCGCCGGGGTTGGTGCCATCCTGCGCAGAAGGCGGAGTGCTTGGCGTGCTCCCGGGCATCGTAGGTTCGCTGCAGGCGCTGGAAACAATCAAGCTGATCATTGGCCGGGGCAATTCGCTGGAAGGGCGTCTGGTGCTGTTTGACGCCCTGGCGATGAAGTTCCGTGAGCTGAAGCTGCGGAAGAATTCGCATTGCCCCATGTGCGGCACGCACCGGAAGATTCACCAACTCATCGACTACAACGAATTCTGCGGGATTCGCGGGGAAGAAGAGCCGGAGAGCGATTTGCACGTGCCGGAAATCACCGCGCGCGAGTTGAAAGAGCGCATGGACCGCGGCGATGACCTCTTTATCCTGGACGTTCGCGAGCCGCACGAGTATCAGATCTGCAATCTCAAGGGCCACCTGATCCCGCTTGGCGAATTGCCCCGGCGGGTCCACGAACTGGACTCCGCGCGCGAAATCGTGGCGCACTGCAAGAGCGGGAAGCGTTCGGCGCAGGCCGTGGACTTCTTGCGGCAGGCGGGCTTCCGGAAGATTTACAATTTGCGCGGCGGCATATTGTCGTGGTCTACGGAAGTTGATCCGAACGTGCCGCGGTATTAGAAGAATGACTCGTGACCCGTGACTTGTTTAAGACCCGGGCCCAATAATCAAAAAAATTGAATCACGCGTGACCAGCGGACGGAGGAACTTGTGGCAGGCACAAAAGTAACCATCATCAACAACGGTCCGATCCGCATCGAGGGCGACTTTGAAGTTGTCGATCAGGCGGGTAATAGCTTCGGTCTGGGGGGTCGCACCTCCATTTCCCTCTGCCGCTGTGGCCACTCAGGGAATTCCCCTTTCTGCGACGGTACCCACAAGCGGGAAGCGTTCACCAGCGCGGTTGCTGCACGAGATCTCCCCCCACCGACCAAGGTGTAGGGTAGCCAGGTCTCAGCTTGAGACTGTCTCGGATTGAGACTTTCCACAGTTTCCGGGCTTAATTGCCCAAACCTCTGCTAACCATCTGGATACACAGGCGATACTGTCTCATAAGGGAACACGGGTTGCGCCGTTTCGCATCTTGGCCCTGTCTCAACCATCCTAGCTCTGTTTTGACAGAGCTATAACTCCTTCCTATTGAGCAGGTTGCAGGTCGGTCCCTGTGGTCACAAAAGGGCATGGACGTGCATTTCCCCCTGCGTTGCCGGCTTTCTCCGGCGATTGGGGGATGTTTTGGGGAGTTGGGCACGAATCACCGGTTTTCTTCGCCAGCACAAGGGCAGTGCTCCCGCCTTGGCTTACGGAGTCTTGTTGGCCTTGTTCATGGCCGTGGCGCTGTATTCCCGCTCCACGAACACCCTTGGCTCTCCAACCACGTATCTCTATCTCGAAGTGGGCGGCTCCCTCCTATGCTTTTGTTACGCGGCCAATGCGTTAATCCGTTTCCGTGGCACGCATGACCGGATTGCGCTGATCCTGGCGTTCGGGTTTGTGCTTTCCGGAATGATTGAGACGGTCGGGTATTTTGGCCTGAACGAGCTCCTTCGCAGCGGCCATCTCGCCTTCTCGCAGGTGCCGACGGGTTGGATGGTTGGACGCACTCTGCTGGCGGTATTGCTCCTGGCCGCTCTGGGAATCGAACGGTTTCTGCCCACGTCGCGGCAGCCGAGCCGTGAAACAGCCGGAGCCCTGTTCGTGGTTGCTGCGGCGGCCTACATTACGAGCGCGGCGTTCATCGCTGCACCCGCAACGCCCGCAGCCGAATCCGGCGCGCTGTTCTCGCGCCCCTGGGACGTGCTTCCCGGCGGGCTTTTCGCGCTGGCCGCGGTATTTTTCTACAAGCGGTTCCAGGCACAGAGTCAAAGCGAGAGCGACGCCTCGCTTTATGATTATTCCCTCTTTCTGGTCGCGCTGCTGAACGCGGCGTGCCATCTTGCCGCGCTATTTTCCCGGCGGCTGTTTGATGGCCCCTTTTTCCTGGCAGAGCTGAGCAAGGTTGCGAGCTACTCCGTGATTCTGTGCGGCGCGCTGATTGACCAGGCGCGGCTCTTCGACCAGGTGCGCACGCTGGCAATCAGCGATCCTCTGACTGGTCTTGCAAATTACCGCCGATTGATTGCGGTGATCGAATCGGAATTGGACCGTTCGCGGCGCACGCGGCGTCCGTTCAGCATCTTGTTGCTGGATATGGACGGACTGAAGACTATCAACGACCGCTTCGGACATCTGGTGGGGAGTCGGGCGCTGGTGCGGCTCGGAAAAATCCTGCGCAATCATTCGCGCGCCATTGACACTCCGGCGCGTTACGGCGGCGACGAATTCGCCTTGGTCTTGCCGGAGGCGCCCAAAGAAATTGCTACGCGAGTTGCTTCGCGGATCAGGGAACGACTGGGAACCGAAGCGGAAGAACCCCAGCTTTCCGTCAGTGTGGGCATCGCGGCCTATCCGGAGGACGGAGACACCGCGGAAAAGCTCTTGGGCTCTGCGGACCGGGTGCTCTATCGCATGAAGCACCGCGGCAGCGCCATGAATACCATCACGCGGATTGCCGCGTGCCTGTGAGGGATGAGAACGATGACTCGCAGGAATAACTACAGCATCCACCGCCGCGAAGATCGCATACCGATGGAGATCCCCGTGATTCTCGAGGGCCACCGGCATCTTCCCGGAGTGGAGTCAACGTTCACGGAAAACGTCAGTGCCCGGGGTGCGCGAGTGGTGAGCATCCGGCACTGGGACAAAGGCGCGCAGCTCGTGCTGGCTTCGCGCACCGGAGAGTTTCGTTCCTCGGCTCGTGTGGCATACTGCCAGTCCTTGCATGGCAACGGCTATGCAGTGGGCCTGGAGTTCCTGGAGCCAAAGGGGCGATGGGTAGTTGATTCTGCAAACTAGCTTGACGCTATTCGGCAAGCGGATAGGAGGGAACCGCTGGAATATTTCTTGAGGAAGTTCAGTTACTTGCGCAAATGCAAAAGCGCCGCACGGGTCGAGAAGGAGCCGTCCGGCGCTTTCGCTCTTTTGGCTGAGATTTTTGCGGAATGAATTCTTAAAGGTGCAATTCCTCGCCGGACTTATACACAAGCACGATCAATGGACTAGCTGTTCCCTAGGGCTTCTTCGTAGACCTTGAGTGTGTTCTCAACCATGTGTGGCGCCGAAAATTCCTGTTGGATATGCTCTCTCGCCGACGCCCCAAGGCGCTTGGCCAACTCCGGCTCACTCTGAAGCCGAATCAGCCCGGCGGCGAATAGATCCGGAGCGGGATGTGGAACAAGCAATCCGGTTTCTTCATGTCCGACGTATTCGGGAACGCCGCCGCTCGCCACCGCCAACACAGGAAGTCCCCATGCCATCGCAGCCAAAAGAGACGTGCCTAGCGGCTCCGCCAATGAAGGAAAGACGAAGACATCAAGTGCCGCGTACACTTGCCACACGTCCTTTACAAATCCCGCGAAGATCACGGTTTCTTCTAGCCCCTGCTCCCGGCACAACGACTCCAATTGCGAACGACACGGGCCGTCACCCGCCAACAGGAGGCGAACATTGGGAAATCTCGTGCGCACCGCAGGAAGTGCCCGTATGAGGAACTCCTGGCCCTTCTCCGGCAGCAAGTAGCCAACACAGCCAAGCAGCGTCTCTTGATCTCGGACACGCCATCGCTGCCGGGCCTGGGAGCGCATTTCTGGTGTCACTGGGGGTGCCACTTCGACGCCTTCGTAGACCAACTTGATGAGTTCAGGAAGAATGCCGGACCCGAGAAGGCTATCTTTCACAAACCGGGAAATCGCCAAAATACGATGAGCTGCCAGATAGCGCCGCCGGGCAAATAACCCTGGCCTCACCGGGTAGGCAACCCTTCGCGACACCAGGAGTGGCACCTTCTTCTGCGCGCCTGCCAGCCAGGCGGCAGTGAGCGCATGAGGCTCGTTGACGTGCACCAGCTCAATTCGAGTGTCCGAAAGGAGTTCCCTTATCCCGGCAGCGGCGCGCAAGCGGAGCATTCGCCGTGAGACGCTGTGAACGTAGATCCCTTCCTTTCGCGCGCGATGACCGAGCACCGAACCTCGGGCAACCACAAGCTCGGCCGGATGCCCCCGTTCGTACAATCCCTTTAGAAGAAGAAGTGCTTGGCTCTGACCGCCGCGCCACTCAGTCTCCAGGTCCACGACAAGAGGGATCATGCTGCACCGCGATTTCCGGCGTGTTTTTCGGCCTCGACCAAAGCACCGAGCTTTTTGAATTTCAGCCTGACGCCCCGGGCGGCCATGCGGGCGATCACGGCGCCGCGACGGCCATCCAAGAAGCCCGCGCCAAGAATGAAATGGCGGAACCAGCTCCACGGAGCGGCCAACCACATAGCGGCGCGCCAATCGCGCCTGCCTTCGTCGAACATTTCCTTGGCGATGGCAGTGGTGTACTTCTCAAGCTTGGCTTCGTGTTCCTGAAAGGTGCGGACCGTGTAGTGAAGGAGGCTGCCGCGCAGGCGTCCGATGTCTCCGTCGTAGCGCAGGGCGGAATGAATGACGCCGCCGAAGGAGGCTTTATCGCGGCGATAGATACGGCGCTGGTAGTCCGGATACCAGCGCGAATGGCGGATCCAAGCCCCGAGATAGCATGTGAGTCGGGGCATTTCGTAGACGCCGAACTGTGCTTCGTGAGTTTTCCAGTTCCGAACGGAGGCTTTCAACTCCTCGCTTAGTTCCTCGTCCGCGTCGAGCAAGAAAATCCACTCATGCGAGGCCAGCGAGGCGGCATAGTTCTTCTGGTCGGCATGGTTTGTGAACGCGCGGAAGAATACTTTGGCGCCATGAGTGCGCGCGACTTCCTGGGTGCGGTCGCTGCTGCCGCCGTCCACGACGACGATTTCGTCCGCAATTCCTTGCACGGATCGCAGGAGCCGCGGCAGGTTTTCTTGTTCATTCTGCGCGACGAGGCACACGCTCAACTGGTTCATCTCAATGTCACACTTGCACGCCTGCGCCAGTATCTCACACCCTGATGAGGCTCTCGCGCGGGGAAGCTGGGCTTGCCGTCACTGGCATTAGATGGCGGCGCAACAACAGATTTCTCCTGTCGCGTGGAAAGACATAGTGGAGGCGGCTCGCGCGGAGATGCGGGTCCTTACTTGGCCTGGAAGCTGATGCGGATCAGGGTGCTGCCGACACGGAACTCTGCGCCATCTTGAAGCACTGCAGCGCGGACACGTTCCCTTTC
The DNA here is from genome assembly GCA_035623175.1 of Candidatus Limnocylindrales bacterium. Taxonomy (GTDB): domain Bacteria; phylum Acidobacteriota; class Terriglobia; order Acidiferrales; family UBA7541; genus Acidiferrum. The sequence goes on from DASPTY010000026.1 coordinate 17,208, forward strand.
GAAGAAGGTGCCGTTCGTAGAGTCCAGATCCTTCAGATTCACGAAGCGGTCCCGAACTTCCAGCACGCAATGATGGCGGGAGACCTCGGGGTCGTTCAGGGCAAAGTCCGAGCCTTTGCGCCCGATGACGACACGGGGTTTGGTTAGCCTGAGGACGCTTCCGTTGTCCGGGCCGTCGATGACCGCGAGAACGATATGCACGTCCTCAGGTAATTGCAAACCTTCGTCCACCGGAGGGAGCCGGAGACGTGCCGTGGAAGCGTCTGCCCGGGCAAACGAGGGCATGGGAGAGATTACGACTGTTTCATCCGTGCGCCGCCGGACCTCCACAATCGTGGTCTGGCCGCATTTCGTGCAACGGAATTGCACTTTCGAGTGCTTCGCCAGGACCGCGTCGTTCAGCAGGTGTTGTTGCCCGCAATGCACGCAGCCGGTCTGCATACTTCCAAGGTACCACGCCCGGCGCGAAAACGGTTTTCTTCGCAGGACGAGCTTGCGAGAAGGGTTACCGACCGGAAAAAAGCAAGGCGAAAATTCGGCGGGCTGTGTCGGATGGAAATTCAGCCGAATGTGACACTCGACAAAGTGTCACAGCCAGCCATGCACGCGGGAAAAGTCGAGCTTAGACTTTGGATCGTGTTCTGAGGCCTTCCCGTCATGCGCTTTGTAGCCTCCGTTCTACTGGCCATCTTCTGCTTCGCGACCGAGTCGTCCGCACGGGACAAATCCGACTGGGCAAATGTGGAAAAGTTGAAGCTGAACTCGAAAATCGTGGTCTGGCTCTGGAACGGTGAGGAACTCCGGGGAGAGCTGGAAGCAGTAAACGCCACGGGGTTGCGGCTTCTGCCTCTGGACCTAAGGGGTGCCATGACCGGACCGAGGCGCCAGTTGGACCGCGGCTCCGTCCACAAGATCGCGCGAGTCCACCACGCTAACCCGCCCGACGCTGGGAAGTGGATGCTGACTGCCGCGGTGGCCGGAGCTGCGATTGGCGCAACGGGCGGGGCGATTTATGACGGCACTCACCATGGCGAAAGCTACCACTGGTTTACGGCAGGGCTCGGCGGTGCGGGCGTGGGCTTCTTCGGTTCTTGTGTGGTTCTGGCAGGGATGGGAGCGAGAGAAGCGGGCATTACCATCTTCCGCCACACTGTTGTTGTGTACGAGGATAAGGACACAAGCAAGATTGCGCCACATTGAGCCGGTAATCCGTTGGCGTCTTCGCGGGCACGCTACCACATGTGCTAGCATTGAAGATTCAGATTAATGCAGGAGAGCACACGTGCCTGAGCACATTTCTCGCAAGGAACTCAAACAGGACAAAGTCCGGGAGACATTCGAACACGGCGCCGAGGCCGTGCTCTCTCATACCAGGCTGGCTTCGATCGCCATTCTTGCGCTCATCGTTGTGGCTGCGGGCTATTTTGGATGGAAATTCTACACGGACCGGCAAACAAGTCAGGCGCAGATGGCCCTTGATGACGCAATGAGGGTGTTCAATGCGGGCATTTTCACACCGGGTCAACCCACCATCCCTGGAGAGCTCGTTTACGCGGACGTTGCGCAGCGGGCGCAGGAGGCGCAAACCAAATTCGCCGCGGTGACTGCCCAATACCCCAGAACCAAACCCGGGAAACTGGCGAAGTATTATTCGGCACTCTGCCTGATGGATTTGGACCGATTGAATCAAGCAGCCGAGGAATTGAAGAAGCTGGACACCGGCTCTGATAAAGAGCTCGCGGCGATGGCGCAATATCAGACCGCGCTCATCGCGGAACGGACCGGGAAGAAGGATGATGCTGCCAAAATCCTTCGGGGGCTCACTGCGTCAGGCTCTGTGCTGGTGCCGAAGCCGATGGTGCTGCTGGAGCTCGCGGGACTGCTGAGTGATTCCGATCCAAAGCAAGCTACAAGCATCTACGAGCAGCTCAAGAAGGACTATCCCAACACGTCGGTTGCAGACCAGGCGGACCGGGGCTTGGAGTTGCTGACGCCAAAATCCTGAGCGCGGGTCCCTCCGCTGGAAAACTGCCGGAGGTTTCGACCATCGAAAACCAACGTGCACTTGCACCCTGGGCCATGCGTGCGAGGGATTCCCGCGGGCGGCGTTACGCGGAGCCGTCCCACCCCTACCGAAGTGAATATGCGCGAGACCGCGACCGCATCATCCACGCGCGGGCCTTTCGGCGCCTCGAAGCGAAAACGCAGGTTTTCACACTGCGTTTTTCGGACCATTTCCGCAACCGGCTGACGCACACGCTGGAGGTTTCGCAGATTGCGCGGACCGTGGCCGGTGCGCTCGGGCTCAATTCGGAACTCGTCGAGGCCTTGGCGCTCGTCCACGACATCGGACATCCGCCTTTTGGACACGCTGGGGAGCGGAAACTCGATGAACTCATGGGGGCGCACGGCGGTCACTTCAACCACAACCTGCATGCCTTGCGGATTGTCGAGGAATTCGAGCACCGCTACGTCGGATTCAATGGATTGAATCTGACGTTCGAAGTGCGCGAAGGAATCGTGAAGCATTCGTGCGACTACACTTCCGCAGAATTTCCGGAGTTGTCGGAATATCTTTTGGAACTCAAGCCGCCGCTCGAGTCGCAGCTCATCGACTGGGTGGACGAAATTGCCTACAACACCGCCGACCTGGATGATGCCCTGGAAGCCGAACTCCTGGATTTTGATTCGTTGTGCCGCGAGGTTCCTTTTTTCGGGGAGTCCTATGCGAAAGTCGAAAAAGAAAATCGCGGAGCGCGCACGAAACTTATATTCAATGAAACTTTGCGCCACGTCCTGGACGCGCTCGCCACGGATCTAATCGTGAATACGGAAAGGCAAGTTGAGGAGTCGGGAGTCAAGTCCGTGGACGACGTCCGCCGCGCGCCGAAGCGTCTGGTCGGATTCGGCGCGGAGGCACGCGCGCAGAATGCGCGACTGAAGAGCTTCTTATTCGGCCACGTCTATAACCATCCGCTGATTACGGAAGAATCGCAGCGCTCGGTCCGCTGCCTCGAAGAACTCTTCCAATACTACTTGCGGCGGCCGCAGACGATGCCTCCTGTCTACGAGGACATGGCGCAGGCGATTCCACGCCACGCGGTGGTCTGCGACTATATCGCCGGGATGACCGACCAATTTCTGCTGCGCCAGCATCAAGAGCATGTCGGTCCGGTGGCGGCCGGAGGCCGTACAAGCACAGGACGTTCGCAGAAATGAAATTGCGCCAGCAAACGGATTTTCTACGGGTGAACGCAATTGTTTAGCAGCGGCGTTCGCCGCTACACTACCCCTTTATGAAAACCAACGCTGGCGACCGTGTTGCTCTGTTGAAAAGCGTTGCTTTGTTTGCAGACCTCACTGAGAAGGAAGTCAACTTTCTCGCGGAACACTCTTCCTTGCGCCACTTTTCCGCGAATGAGCTGATCTTCACGGAAGGGGATCCCTGCCTGGGCTTGTTCATCATTCAATCGGGCGCGGTGAGAATTTTCAAGATGGCTCCCAGCGGCCGGGAGCAAGTGCTCGGCGTCGAGCGAGCAGGCAATACCGTTGCGGAGATCCCCATCTTCGACGCGGGCAGTTACCCGGCATCCGCGCTGGCGGCGGAAGAAAGTGACGTCATTTTTGTGCGGAAAGAAGATTTTCGGACTCTGTGTCTGCAGCATCCGGAAGTCGCTCTGAAAGTTCTCAAAGTGGTCGGCAAGCGGCTGCGGGGCCTTGTCGGAATCATCGAAGAACTGTCGTTCACCACGGTTCGCCAGAGGCTGATCGTCTATTTGCTTCGACTCGCTGGTCAGACACCCAGCGGAAAGAATGCCGTTGAGCTTGCGCTGCCAGTCAGCCATCAAGAGCTTGCCGCGGAGTTAGGTACGGTGCGCGAGTTGGTTTCGCGGAACCTCAGCCGGTTGCAGGCGGAGGGGCTTATCAAGATTCAGGCCCGAGCGATTCAGATTCCCGATCTCGCGGCACTGCGGTCTTCGTGCGAAACGACGGACTAGCCTGCGTGGTGGTAAACGCCGGCTCAGTGGGCAGTTGCAGCCATCTCACGCGTTAGTTTCGCTAGCTTCTCTTCTAGCCGTGCGTGAGTTTCCTGGCCGATTTTTTCCTCTTCGACTTTGGCGAACTCCTTCGCCAAAGCTTCTTGTTCTTCCGGCGACATCACGCGTTCGGCGATGCGGAAGAGAATCTCATTTTCCTTCCAGATGTGATTTCGCAATAGATTCGCGTAGCCGCGGGCCGCGCCAATCCAGGCGATTCTCGCAGCTGCATCGCCGCTTGCGCACGGCTCGGCATTCATTCCCATGAGCCTCACGTAGCCTCGGCCTTCGTCGTGCTCCGTCAACATGCATCCCAATGGGCCGCCCGCGCGGGGAACGCCTTTGCGTTCGAGAAAGGGAAACAGCAAATCCTCCTCCTTGCCGTGATGGCAGCGGTCGGCGAACAAAGTGGCAAACTCATGAAAGTCGGTGAGGGTCTGCAAGGCAATGGCGTCACCCGATTCAAGACGGCGAGCAACTCCTTCCAGTGCATCGAGCATCAGCAGGATGGCATCGTGTTCATCGCGAAGAATTTGCGTGGCTGATTTCATGGTGACCCTTCCCGTGCGCCTTGAGGCGCGCCATCAGCATGCAATCCGGAACCGGATAGCCAAATGACTTTAGTCACAGCTTGCGCTAGGAGGGAGAAGAGATGCCTGTAGGTTAGCGGAGCTTCGCGGCTTCGGCTTTGGCCTGTTTCAAGAGGGGAAGCTCTGGGTCCGCGTTTTTCCAGAGGCTGAGGAACTGCTGATATGAAACTCTCGCCTCCGCCGGCGAACCGGCAGCGGCCTGTGACCTGGCTTTCCCAAGCTTGGCCAAAGCACCCGACCAGCAGTTCCCTATCACGCCGGGATTTACTTCGATCTTCTGAAACTCCAGCGCGGCTTGGCGAGCTCTTTGCGTGCGCAACTCCGCCTCTCCACGCAGGTACGCGGGAATCATGCAAGAATCACTCAGGTTGCCGGTGAGCTGGCCCTTCTCATAAGGCAACACGCTCTCGAGCTGCTCGATTGCCTCCGCGTCCTTCCGCTTGTGCATGGCGACTTGCGCGCGCACGACGGGAAGCCAGGCCTTTTGTATTACGGTATTGGAAACGTACAGGGCTCGCAGATCGTCGGTAATGCTCTGGGCTTCTGCTTCATTGCCGATGCGCGCAAAAATGAGAGCTACGAGGGCGCGGACATCCTTGCTCTCCGACGCGAATCTCAAAGCTTCTCTTGCATCTTTCTGTGCTTCTGCGGGGTAGCCAAGCATCGCTTCTCGCAGTCCGGCCTGGGCGGACCAGACCGCAGCTGATTCCCGGAGATCGGCTTTGACGGCAGCGTTCACCGCACGAGTCGTGTACTCACGCGCCTGCTTCAGCCGGCCGAAATAGGCTTCAGTATCGGATTGCGCCGCCAAAAGGGAATCTTCGCCGCTGGATCTGCCGGCAGCCCATCTCAATTGTTCCTGCATGAGGGCTGTGTTGCCTTTCAGGAACGCCACGGAATAGAGATTTGCGTGCAAGGCCGGGTCGTCCAGTTTTCGCGAGAAGGCCTCCATGATCGTCTTTTCGGCTTCGTCCACGCGCGAGAGTGCCAGAAGAGCGGTGGAGTGATTTTCATACCAGGCCGCCGAGTCCGGATCAATCTTCAGCGCTTCTTCCGAGTACCTGGCGGCTTGCTCGTAATCTCCAAGAACGAAGAATTCGCTGGAGAGGTTTCCGAGAGCCACATCATCGTGCGGATAGAGCCGGATGTATTCCTTGTACCCGCCGATGGCCTTCTCGATGTCGCCCTGCGCCAGATCGTAGTAAAGCGTTTTGATGTTCAGCCGTTCGCGCAGGGTCTGCCGATCACCCGCCTCGTACGCCTGGCGGATTTCGTCGCTCGCCTGCGCCATCTGATTCAGGTTGTAATAGCTGACGGCCAGGCCCGATCTTGCCATGGCGAAGCGGGAGTCCAGGTCAATGGCCTTCTTATAGTAAGGCACGGCCTCGAGGTCGCCCTTTTCGCGAACCGCAGCCCGGGCCAGCGCGTAAGCCTTGAGAGCAGCGGGAACGGGAGTGGTGGCGCGCTCCAGCGGCATGTCGAATATCTTCAGCGTATCTTCATGTTCCCCGAGGTCTGCGCGCAGCCGGGAAGCAGCGAGCCCGATTTGGTGAATCACCTGGTCTGTGCGCTTCGCTTCCCCTGTCTCTTTTGCTTCCAGGTCACCTCCGGGGCAGCGGCTGACCACGAGCTCGAAGGTGTAGCCTTCGGCGGTGTGTGACACGCGTCCATTCAGGTTGGCTATTGCCCCCAAGCGTTCGCACACAGTCTTTGACAATTGCGGCGTGAGGGGTTCTGACTGTGGTTTGCCCAGGTTTCCGAGCACACCGCGGATCTTTTCATCAGAGATGAGATTGAGGTACGGCGACTGCAGCAAAGCCACCCGCAACGCCTCCCGGAGCGACCCATCGAAAGCCTGTTCGCCACTTTGATTGGCGAATTCTCCCAAAAGGAGATAATCAGTTTCGCGAAGGGGCGAGGGCCTCATCCACCACCAGAGCGCGGCGCAAGCAATCGCGATGAGGAGCCCGGCGGCGAGCAAGATTCTTGTTTTCATCGAAATAAACAGCAGTCAAGACCACAATCTATCGCCTCTTTCCCCTTGCTTGCGGAACTTTTAAGCGCGTGTGCTCAAGAAAGAACAGGCTTGGCGGGTGCGTGCGGCTATGCTGTTCTCGACACCACCCGCTATCGAAGCACGAACCGTCGCGTTAAAATGCTCACATTCATGCCACCGAGCACGGCAAAGTCGGAACGCCGAAGAAAATCCCGGAAGCGCCCGCCGAGCCTCGTCTACGTAGAGCTAAGTTCCGTCAATGGCGGCATGATGCGTGACCTCTCCGAAGAGGGCTTTTGCGTTCGCGTCATGATGCCCCTCAGCGCGGGGGACAAAACTCCATTCTCTTTTACCCTGAACGAATCCGATCGCGTGGATGGGGAAGGGAAAATCCTGTGGGTCGAGGAGAATGGGCGAGTTGCCGGTGTGCAATTTACTCAAATTTCCTCCGAGCACCGGACTCTGATTCGCAATTGGCTTAAACGTTCGGCGGAATCTCCGAAGCGCCGCGAAGCAGCGCCAAAGCCTCCTGCACTGGCTGACACTTCACCTGAGCAGCTTCGCATGGAACTTTTGTCTGTCCCGGCGCGAGAAGAGAAACCGAAGGCCGGAGTCACTCCGAAACCGGAGAAGGCTCCGGAGCCTGTAATCCGTGTGAAGGAGCCTCCCCCACCTCCGCCGCCGAATCCGAGCGTGGCGCCCGCTCTTCATCACGTCGTGCCCATAGAGAAGCCAGTGGAGCCGAGCACTGAGAAGTTTTTGGAGCCTGTAATCCGTGTGAAGGAGCCTCCCCCACCTCCGCCGCCGAAGCCGAGCGTCGCGCCTACTCCCCACGTCGCTGACCTCACGGAGAAATCGAAGGAGCCGGCAGTTGAGAGGATTCCTGAAGTAACTGCGGTTCCAGGGTTGCCTGCGAGTCAGCCGCCTGCACCGAGCGTGGCGTCAGTCTTGCACCTCGATGTACCCACAGAAAGACCGGCGGAACCTGTAACTGAAAAGGTTTCTGAGGTGGCCAAAGCTCCCGAATTTCCGCCGACCCCGCCGCCTCAACCCAGCGTAGCATCTGTCTTGCACCTTTCCGTGCCTGCTGAGAAAGGTGTGGCTCCGGCAGTTGAGAAAGCTGCGGAATCTGACTCGATTCCAGAGTTGCCGCGGCTCATTCTGCCGCGCGTTGACTTTGCCGCGGCGGCACCGCCCGTGGCTCCGCCGCCCGTCTCTACGCCGATGGAGAAACCGGCTTCCCGTCCGAAAGAAGCACCGAAGCCCGTCGAGCCGCCTGAGATTTCTGCGAGTGTGGAAGAAGAAAAGGTGGAACCTCCTCCGGGACTGCCTGATATTTCCACGATTCTGATACAGCCCTCCGGGAAGCATGAGGAACGTGTGCCGAAGGGCCCCTGGCAAGCCGCACTGCCCTCCATCGTTGAAATTCCGGCGGCGCCAAGGCCTAGCGTGCTCACTCGCTTCACGTTGACATCCGCCGTGACCATCATGTGTCTTCTTGTCCTGGTCGTGGGCATTTATGTGTATCACCGCGACGTGGGAAGAGGACTGATCTGGCTCGGCGAACAGATGGGAGGCAGCGAGCCTCGAAATTCGGCGACGCCGGTCTCGATCGGCCCTCCTTCCGCCAACGCGCCGAGTGGGGTTTCCAGCAACCCGGTCACGACCGAACAGACGAATGCAGCGGTGCCGGCCTCCTCCACCAACAATGCCGCGCCAGCGCCCGCGACCGCGACCGTGTCTCATGACTCTGTTCCGAGCGTCACTCCGCTTTCCGGCATTGCCACTCCCGCTTCCGAGGCCGGTCAGGAAATGGGACAGACGGAGTACTTGCAGGCGATGGACATTCTTCGCGGCAGTCGCGCCGGAGCCGACTCGGGCGAGGCCTTGCGGCTGCTTTGGATTTCCGTTGAGAAGGGCAACCCGAATGCCGAGATTGCCCTGGCGGACATGTACTGGCACGGACAAGGAGTAACGAAGAACTGCGATCAAGCGCGCATTCTGCTTACCGCCGCAGCGCGCAAAGGCAGTGCCGACGGGAAAGAGCGGCTGCGACAATTCCAGCAAGAAGGCTGTGAGTAGGGAGTTGCTCACAGGAGCGATAGACTCTTCGAGTCAGACGCCCTCGGATGATCCGGGGATTAGGGCGCAGGAGGAAAACAGTGTTCTGTTCTAAGTGCGGCGCAGCGCTCGCAGCGGATGCAGCATTTTGCCAGTCTTGTGGCACGTCTGCTGGACGAGTTGGGGTTGTGGGCGCGACCCCGGGCGTGGTCTCGCCTCATGCGGGGGTGGGGGCGATCGCCTACGCGACAAACGTCACCTACGCGGGATTCTGGCTTCGTTTTGTTGCGTTTTTGATTGACACCTTGATTCTCGGTTTTGCCACGATTGCACTGTGTATCCCCCTTTTCTTCATCCTGGGAGGCGACGCAATCCTGGAAACATTGATTCGCCGTGGGGGCGGGAGGCTGGAACCCGCAGAGGTCGCCGCATTTCTTGGGCCGCTCCTCGTGCTTGCCTGCATCGCCATAGTTGTGAAGTGGCTCTATTTCGCTTATCTGGAAAGTGGGGAAAGGCAAGCTACCTGGGGCAAACAGGCGCTCGGCATCTATGTTACGGATCTTACCGGGAACCGCATTTCGTTCGGCCAAGCCAGCGGGCGCTACTTCGCAAAAATCATCACCGGGCTGATCCCGCTCTTGATCGGGTACATCATGGCGGGGTTTACGGAGCGGCGACAGGCATTGCACGACATGATTGCGAGCTGCCTGGTGTTGCGGCGGTAGAAGCGCCGGTTACTTCTTCTTGATAAGTTTGTCTTTCTTAAGTTGATCGACCAGCATCCGGGCATATTCCTTGCTGCGCTTCTCGAAATCCTTGGAATAAACCGTGTCGCTTTCTCCGCTCCAGACCAGCTTCTCGTCTTTTGTGCTGAAGAGATTGAACTCCACGCGTACGGTGCTGTTTTCCTTGGTGGAACTCGTGGGAGAGAAGTCGCCGTAAACCAGGTTCCAGTAGGGCCAAAACAGGGTGTAGCCGGGCGGCGGTGCGTAGATCTCGCCGGTGCCTAATTCGCGGGTTTCTTTACGCGCAGCCTTGGGCCGGATCACCAAGACGCTGTCCAAAGCACTTTCCTTGATGCGCTGCTTCAGTTCGCCTTCCATCATTTCGTTTTTGGGCGGAAGCACAACGTAGCTTTGCACGCCCTCGACTCCGTGCCTGGCCAGCAACCTCTTCAACTCATCTTCGAATTCTCGCCGGACCAAATAGTTTTCCACGATACTGGCCACCAGTATTTTCTGAAATTGCGGCACAGGTGCGCCGGTGAGCACCCAACGGTGAGCAATTCTGGTTGCGGCGAGAAGCGGAAGAGTTGCCACGACGAGGACAGCGAAGAGTGCGGCAAATCGCAGGTGCAAACGCATTCGGCAAGCTCCGTTTTGGGAAGGCGTTGGTGCATGTTAGCACGCTTCCGTAACGATTCCGCGTGAGGCGGGAACAATTGACGCGAGCGGACGCGGGAACTAGCATGAGAAGCGAATGGAGGAGAGCAATGAAACGAAGGGAGTTTGTGGCGGGCGGAGTTACAGCGGCGTTGTTGAGCGCCATGCCGGGACGGGCGGCGAACTTGAAGCAATTTCGGTTGGGCGTAATTACGGATGAGGTCACGCAGGATTTCGAGAAAGCCCTCCTGTGGGCTAAGGGATTCGGCCTCGAGTGGGTGGAACTGCGCATTGTGTGGAACAAATATGTGGTCGACTTCACGTCCGACGACGTGAAGCGCGCCAAGGATTTGTTGGCCAAGCACGGCATGAAAATCTCCGTGGTGGATTCGCCGTACTTCAAGACGCTGTTGCCCGGCACAGAGTCGAAATTCGCGGATCCCAAGGGAGACCCGCTGCAAAGCGATTTCTCGAAGCAGCAAGCGGTGCTGGAACATGCAATTGCCCGGGCAAAGGACTTTGGCACGGACAAGGTGCGCGTGTTTTCGTTCTTGCGCGTGGCCGACCCGAAGAGCGTGTTTGAGCGCGTCGCCAAGGAACTGGAAAAGACCGCGGCGATTGCGCAGCGGGAAGGGATTCGTCTTGTGCTGGAGAACGAGTTTTCATGCAACGTGGCGACCGGAGTCGAGAGCGCGGCACTTCTGGATGCGGTGAAGTCGCCCGCATTGGGACTCAATTGGGATCCCGGGAATGCCTACGCGGCGGGAGAGACGCCGTTCCCGGACGGATATGCGCCGATTGATAAGAAGCGTATCTGGCACATGCACTTGAAAGATGCGGCGCCTCCGGAGAAAGGACAAGAAGCGAAGTGGATGCCGATTGGAAGCGGCAAGATTGATTACCTCGGACAGTTTCGCGCCGTGTTGAAGAATGGGTATGAAGGAACGATGTCGCTTGAGACGCACTATTTGAATGCGGCGAAGGATAAAGAGGCGTCGAGCCGGGAGTCGATGGAAGGGCTTCTGAAAGTGATCAAAGAGGCGTAAGCGAGGCGGCGAGTTGCCGAGCAGCATTGGTAAATTAAATGCCGTCGCGACCAGCAGAGGACTTGTGCGCGGGGTGTGATAACGTTTCATGATGCGATTCAATCGATCTGTGCCCCCCTGCGCCGTGATTCCTGTACTCATTTATCCCGACCCCAGCGCAGCAGCCGATTGGCTGTCAAAGGCTTTTGGTTTCACTATCCGCCTCCGCATCGCCAATCACCGCATCCAGATGAAAGCGGGCGAGGGCTGCTTCACCATCGCCGAAGGAAACGTCGCGCCCAACAATTCTCACGTCGTTCAGGTTCGCATCGAAGATGCCAAGCGTCACTGTGATCGCGCCCGGCAAAACGGAGCCATCATCTTGACTGAACCCAAAGAGCAACCCTATGGCGAGTGCCAATACAATGCTCAGGATTTTTACGGCCACCGCTGGGACTTCACCGAAACCATTGCCGATGTTGCTCCCGAGGAATGGAGCGGCGGTGTATTTCATCTTGAATGAGGCGACCTGAGCCGTTTGTGATGTGCCGAGCTTGGTCTGAGGTCGATGAGTGGCAAAGCCCCTCGTAACAGCGATAAAAGAGGGCACGACCGGCTGGGTCGAACTGCTGAAGAAAATCAAAGTCGCTAACGTTTCTAGAACTGCGCCCGGATATAAAGCCGCGGATCGAAGTCAAAGGCCTACGAGACCACAACTTCCTGTTTGGAGTCGTCGAAAGTGACGCGCCGGCCGGTTTGGATTGCGGCGATAGTCATGCACAGAGCCACGGAGTGTGAGTAGCCCGCCTCGATGTTGGCGTTCGGCGCTTTGCGGCTGCGAACGCACTCCATCCAGTTGCGCATGTTGGCGGAAGTGTCCGGGTCCGCGCCGGTGTCGGCGGAAGTAACGATTTTGGGAGCAGAGTCGGGAAGCGACATTTTGGGGAGAAGGTTGGGTTTCATCCCCATTTCGTCGGCGAACTCTTTTGTCAGGCCGCCCTCGGGAGAAACCGTCTTCTTGTCGAGGTCAAGCGTCCCGCCGTTCGAGTAATAGAGTTCCTTCACATCGCCGGCCTCGTTCGTCATGCGTGAGCTGTACACGACCTGGAAACCCTTGGATTCATCATTCAGCGGGCCATAGTCGAACACGGACGTCATGGTGTCCCAGTTCTTCCGGCCGTCGTGCCAGAAATAAATTCCGCCATTGGCCACGACGCTGCGCGGCCGTGGCAAACCGGTGAACCAGTGCACCGTGTCGATCTGGTGAACCATCCACTGGTCCGGAATGCCGGATGAAAAAGGCCAGAAGAGGCGGAACTCGACATATTTCCGCGGATCAAACGGTTGCTGAGGCAAGTTCAACAGATAGCGTTTCCAGTCCACTTGATCTTCGGTCAAACCCGCGACGAGCTTCGGACGCCGCCAGCGCCCGGGCTGGTTGACGTTCCAC
>DASPTY010000027.1:0-13674 GCA_035623175.1 Candidatus Limnocylindrales bacterium
GTACTAGTGCCGGTCCAACAAAATCGCCCCTGCCCCACCTGCTGGCGACGGAGCGGCGCCCCTTGCTACACTTCAGGCGTTGCGGTGAGTGCGCCGCGAGGGATTTTTCATGCCTCCATTTGCCGGTGTGGACTTCATTGATTTCGATTCCCAGTTGAACGACGAAGAAAAGCTGGTGCGCCAGACGGCTCGGCAGTTTGTGGACAACGAAGTCCTGCCCATCATCGAAAAACACAATCGCGAAGCCACGTTTCCCATGCACCTGGTGCCGCAGCTCGGGGAACTGGGCTTTTTTGGCGCGAATTTGCACGGTTACGGCTGTGCGGGCATGTCCAACGTCGCCTACGGCGTGATGATGCAGGAACTCGAGCGCGGGGATTCCGGGCTGCGCAGCTTCGTTTCCGTGCAAGGCGCGCTGGTGATGTATCCGGTTTATACCTACGGCAGCGACGCGCAAAAAGACAAATGGCTGCCCCGGCTGCAATCGGGCGAAGCCATCGGCTGCTTCGGGCTGACCGAGCCGCAGTTCGGGTCAAATCCCGGCGGAATGTTAACGCGCGCGGTGAAAAAGGGAAGCAAGTACGTTCTCAACGGCGAGAAGATGTGGATCACGAACGGCTCGCTGGCGCACGTTGCCGTGGTCTGGGCCAAATGCGAAGACGACAAGATTCGCGGCTTCCTGGTAGAAAAAGGCACGCCGGGATTCAAGGCCTGGGACGTGCACGGAAAATGGTCCCTGCGCGCTTCAGTGACCAGCGGCTTGGCGTTCACCGATTGCGAAATTCCGGAAGCGAATCTCTTCCCGGGCGTCTCAGGGCTGCGCGGGCCGCTGGGCTGCCTGAACCAGGCGCGCTACGGCATCGGCTGGGGCGCGATTGGCGCGGCCATGGCCTGCTACGACACCGCGCTGCAATACGCCAAGACGCGCAAGCAGTTTGCGAACAAGCCCATCGCGTCGCACCAACTGGTGCAGGAAAAGCTCGCCTGGATGATCACCGAAATCGTGAAGGGACAATTGCTCGCTTTGCAAGTTGGCCGCTTGAAGGACAGAGGGAAAGCCGATCCCGCGCACATCTCCATGCTGAAGATGAATAACGTCGGCATGGCGCTCGAGACCGCGCGTCTGGCGCGCTCGATTCTTGGCGCCAACGGAATTGTGGACGACTACTGCATCATGCGCCACATGAACAATCTCGAAAGCGTGTACACGTACGAGGGCACAAACGACATCCACAAGCTGATTATTGGGGAGAAGATTACGGGAATCTCCGCATTTGTGTGAATTATGAAAAACCGAGCAATTTCGAATTTTGAGTCCGCTACGAGAAGCTTTTGTCATTCCGAGGAGTCCTGCTCTTATGGGACGACGAGGAATCTGCTGTTTCTGTCTGGAGGTCGCAAAAGCAGATTCCTCGCTTCGCTCGGGATGACACTGGGTCGCGCCTTGTCAGCAGGATTCTGTCTTGTCCTGGCGCTAAGCCTGTTCGCTGCTCCCCCCAGCCATGCACAGAAAAATGCGCCCGCAACCCCAAAAATCAAAGTGCGCACCATCACCGCGTTTGTGCGCCTGGAACGCGGCCAGTATCAGATCCATATGGCGGAAGCGATCAAGTTCCTGAAGATCGCAAAGACCACGTTTGAGTCGCGCGAATTCACCGTGCAGACGCTGCGAATCGCCACTCAGCCGTTCCCCGAATACACGCAGGGGATGTCGCACGACCAGGCGCTGCAGTTCTTCAAAAACCTCGACGGCATCGTGCAGGCCGACCACGTCATTCTCTCCATTGGCCCGGCGTACCTCGCGGGAAAGGATGGCGACGCGCAGGCGGATCTGCTTGGCGACATTCTCCTGGGCACCAAATCCATCAGCGGCACGGTCTACGTCGCCGATAAGACCAGCGTGAACTGGCCGGCGGTGCGCGCTGCGGCTCGCGTGATGAAAAAGCTCTCGGACGGTTCGCTCCATAGCGAAGCGAACTTCCATTTCGCCGCACTCGCTAACGTGCCGCAAGCCTCGCCTTTCTTTCCGGCAGCGTATCTCACCGGCATGGGCCACCAGTTTGCTGTTGGCCTCGAATCTGCCGGAGACGTTGCGGCAGCCGTCAAAGACGCGCCGGACTATTCCACCGCGCAGCGGCGGTTGATCGATCTCTTCTTCCAGCGCGCCTCGGAAGTGGAAAATCTGGCGCTGCGCGTGGATAGCGAGCGTGGCTGGGCTTATCTTGGCCTCGATCTTTCGCCCGCGCCGGGCAAAGACGCGTCGATCGGCGCGGCGATTGAAAACATCTCGAAGCAGCCCTTCGGCGCCAGCGGCACGCTGACCGCCGTTGGGATCATCACGTCGGCGATGAAAGAGATCGGCCTGCGCAAAACCGGTTATTCCGGCTTGATGCTGCCGGTTCTCGAAGATCCCGTGCTCGCGGAACGCTGGAACGCAGGATTGGTCACGCTCGACGCTCTGGTGAGTTATTCGGCCGTGTGCGGCACTGGTCTCGATACCGTGCCGCTGCCCGGAGATGCCACCGTGGAGCAGTTGGCGCGCATCATCGGCGACGTCGCAACACTTTCCGTGAAATGGAACAAACCGCTCTCGGCGCGCTTGCTTCCCGTCGCTGGAAAACTCGCCGGCCAGCAAACCGAATTCACTGACCCAAGTCTCCTGAATGGCGTGATCCCTCCCATCACCGGCCCCGCCCCAAAATAAGTGAGGCCAAAGCCCGGGTTGCCCGTTAATCAGGACTTAAGCGGTCGTGCGTAACTAGCAGATGTTTTTGGAGCTATAATCCCTGCACTTATGGCCCTCGCTCCTGGCTCAAAGCTCGGACCGTACGAAATCGTGGGACTGCTTGGTGCAGGTGGGATGGGTGAGGTGTACCGCGCGCGGGATACGCGATTAGACCGCACTGTTGCCATCAAGATTCTGCCGCAAGGGCTCTCGGACAACACGGTACTTAGGCAGCGATTCCATCGTGAAGCGCGTGCGATTTCCAGCCTCAACCATCCGCACATCTGCGCCCTATATGACGTCGGTCACCATGACGGAACTGACTATCTGGTAATGGAGTATCTCGAGGGCGAGTCTCTGGCAGCACGGATTGAGAAGGGCACGCTGTCTACAGCCGAGCTACTGCGCTACGCGTCGCAGATCGCGGAAGCTCTGGATAAAGCGCACCGTGAGGGAATCGTGCATCGCGACCTGAAACCTGGCAACGTCATGCTAACGAAAGCGGGCGCCAAGCTTCTTGACTTTGGTCTGGCGAAGGCGGGCGAGGTCTTGCAGGGGGATATTGAATCTTCACCCACGGTGAGCCGCTCTCTTACAGAAGAGGGCGCGATCGTCGGCACCTTGCGCTATATGTCGCCGGAGCAACTGGAAGGCAAACCGATCGATGCGCGGAGCGACATTTTTTCTTTTGGCGCCGTGCTCTATGAGATGGCGACCGGAATGAAGGCGTTCGAGGCAAAGAGTAAAGCAAGCTTGATCGCGGCAATATTGAAAGAAGAGCCTCGGCCGATGCGCGAATTACAGCCGATGACGCCGCTTCAACTGGAACATGTGGTCAAGACGTGTCTTGCAAAGGATCCCGACGAACGACCACAGAGTGCGCATGATTTGAAGTTGGAACTCAACTGGATTCGGGAATCGAGTGGGATTTCCGATGCGTCAGGATTAGGGGTCGAAAAGCCCCCGGTGCAGCGCAAAGTCGCAAGTCTGACTCTTATGGCTGGCGTGTTGGCCGTAGCAGCGATAGCTGAGCTTGTGCTCCTACTCAGGCCGGAAAAGTCCAGGACGGAGCTACTTGAGTTTGCCATTCCAATCCAGGAAGAAGCGAACCATTTGGCGCTTTCGGCTGATGGCCGCATGCTCGCGTTCGTGTCTCCTAATGAAGCCTCCGGTACCAACATGCTGAACGTGGAGCGCATCGGCTCCTCTAAAGTGGTCGTCTTGCCGGGCACGGAGGGCGCAAGTTATCCGTTTTGGTCGCCCGACGATGCCTACGTTGCATTTTTCGCAGAGGGTAAATTAAAAAAGGTCGCAACCTCTGGAGGCCTCCCACAAGTCATTGCCAACGCGTTTTCCGGTCGAGGAGGAAGCTGGGGAAGACACGGCATCATCGTCTATGCACCCGAATCGGGCGGGTGGTTATGGAGAGTGAATGCGGACGGTAGCGATGGCGCTCCACTCACCGACAAGATTTTTGACAAGAAGTCAGAGGTTACGCACCGCTGGCCGGTCTTCCTGGCGGATGGAGACCGCTTTCTCTTCTGGTCCGGAAACTTCACAAACGCCAGCGACGACCGCACCAGCGGCATTTATGTCGGTTCACTAACGGGTAAGGAAAAGAAGTTAGTCCTTTTGGCCCACTCGAATCTGGGGTACTCAAACGGCTACTTGTTTTATCTGGATGAAAAGAGGTCGTTGCGCGCGATTTCTGTGAACACCTCTAAGGGCACGACCTCGGGCGAGCCTCGAGTCATCGTCGATCAGGTCGGCTTTCAGCCTTCTACCTACTGGGGCGCGTTCTCCGTGGCAGAGAACGGAACCGTAGTTTACAACCCGAGTGTCGAGGCTGGGCTCTCCATCCTGACCTGGTATGACCGAGCCGGCAAGGAACTGGGCCATGTGGGCGATATCGGAGTGCTTGCCAATCCGAATCTTTCGCCTGACGGCAGTCAGGTAGCTGTGGATATTACCGACGTTAGAGCCAATAACACCGGAATCTGGATCGACCACCTCAAACATGCCACGATCTCGCGGTTCACTTTCGACACGGCTGAGGACGTTGCAGGTACGTGGTCGCGAGATGGAACGTTGGTCGCCTTTCGCTCCCTGCAGGGCCCCATATCCGTCTACTTGAAACAGGCACAGGGGTTGGAACAGGCCAAACCGATTGCCGCTGCAAATATTCAGGTTACTGACGATATCATCCCCAACTCATGGTCACCCGACGATAAGGAAATCCTTTGCACGTTTCAGCCTGTCACAGGCGGGTCCCAGCTAATGCTGGTTCCGATATCGAGTGGGAAAATGGTGCCATTCTTTGCCACTAAGGGAAGCGAAACAAACGGTCAGATTTCTCCCGATGGCAAATGGGTAGCTTACGCGTCGATTGAGTCAGGTAATTCGGAGATCTATGTGACGACTTTCCCGAACGCGGTAGGCAAGTGGCAAGTATCCCATGGTGGCGGGGCCGAGCCTCGTTGGAGCGGAAACGGCAAGGAGATTTTCTACATCGGGGCGAAGGGCATATTGACTGCGGCTTCCGTCAACAGTGCGCCGACTTTTTCGACCGGCACCCTTAGGCCATTGTTCCAAAGCCATGGCCGGGCGCCGATCAATTCAGCTGATCTGTTTACTTATGATGTGACTAAGGATGGCCAGCGATTCTTGGTGAACCGATACGCCAAACCGCAGCAAGTTGCTCCGTTGCACGTCGTGCTTAATGCCAACGCCGAACTGCGGAAATAACCGCGTCGTCTTCCCCCCGCAGCGTGAGCCCACCCGCTCCGAGCCAAGACTTCACAGCACGGGCAGAGTTACGCCGCAGACTAGCGCATCTGGCCAAGCGGCCTAATTCCTGAATAGTCGGCAATCTGGAAACTGACCGATTTCCTCCCCTCGACTATAAGCCACGCTTTGGCCTAACATAACCGACCGCGGAGGGCGCTCTATGGAAGAACGTCTCAGTCTGGAATTTCTGCGCGTCGTGGAAAACGCGGCGGTGGCCGCGGCGCGCACGATGGGTTTCGGCGATCGTCACAAGGCCGACGAAGTCGCCGTCGAAGCCATGCGGAAAACGATGGACCAGGTGGAGATGGACGGCACCATCGTCATCGGTGAAGGCGAGCGCGACGAAGCACCCATGCTGTACATCGGTGAGAAGGTCGGCCTCGCGACCCACGCGCCAAAGGCTCTGTTTCCGCAAGTGGACATCGCCGTTGACCCGCTCGAGGGCACCAACCTCTGCGCGACCGGCGCGCCCAATGCGATTGCCGTGCTGGCCGCTAGCGAAAGGGGCGGCTTGCTGCACGCGCCCGATTTGTACATGGAAAAAATTGTTGTCGGGCCATCGTGCAAAGGCGCGGTGGAACTGGACGCCCCAGTGGCGGACAACTTGAAGTCCGTGGCGAAACGCCTGGACCGCGACGTGGAAGATCTTGTGGTCATGGTGCTGGACCGTCCGCGGCACGAAAAATTGATCGAGGACATTCGCGCCGTCGGCGCGCGCATTCGCTTGATCGGTGACGGCGACCTGTCCGCAGGCATCTCCGCGGCAGTTGTCGGCACCGGCGTGCACATGGTGATGGGCACGGGCGGCGCTCCGGAAGGCGTGCTCACCGCCGCCGCATTGCGTTGCCTGAACGGGCAAATCCTGGCGCGGTTGGTGGTCAGCAAGCCCGAGCATCACGAGCGCCTCGCCAAAATGGGTGTGAAGGATCCGAAGCGCGTCTACGACACCGAAGCCCTGGCGCCGGGGAAGAAAATGATTTTCGCGTGTACGGGAGTGACTGACGGGAACCTACTGAAGGGCGTGCGGTTCTTCGGTGAGGGCGTGCGCACCGCTTCCATGATTCTGACGCTGGATGAGCGCCAGGTACGCTTCATCGATTCTGTGCACCTCGAAAAGCGCCCGGACATTAAAGTGCGCTTCGCCTGAGCTTTTCTTTACGCACACCTTCTGCGCCATGTCATCCTGAGGGTGTGGTGTGCGCACCCGAAGGACCTCAACGTCTGAATCAAGCACACACTTTTAGTTGAGATCCTTCGGCGCGGAAATTCCCGCGCCTCAGGATGACAAATGGGTGTTCTGCATTGAGCGGACTATTTGTTTTCGTTAGGAAGGGCCAGGAACACGCGATCGTCCACCGGCACCGTGGGAGTGAACACGGTCGAGGTCTTGCCGCCGCTTAGAGCGATCTGCTTCGCGAGGCCGGAAAGCGCAGGCCCGGCCGGCTTTGCGGAATCGGCCGGAGCATCTCCGGGCTGGAGCGATATGCGCGTGGTCTTGGGCGTGCAGTTCGCTGCACCGAGGCACGTATCGCGGACAAACACTTGCCGCAGCCCGCTGTTCGGCGACGCTCCGGCATCTGCGTGAGGCGAACTAGTAGAAATACCCGCGTGGCTCGGCGTGACCGCGAGGAACGCCACGAATCGTCCGGAAGTGCTGATGGAGGGGAGGATGGCTTCCGTCCCGTTCAGCTTTCCCTCCGCGTCGGTGGAGACGAGCAGCGTCGCTTGCTTACACGCGCTGGCCGCGCCAATGCAGGTATCACGCAGGTACACCTGCCGTCCAGAAGCCGCATTTTCGACGAGATTCGTAGCTGCCGAGCTGAATGCCACGTAGCGTCCGTCCGAGGTCATCGCTGCATTGTGGCTGTCAGCGTTGCCAAGGGAACTATCCGCAGCGACCGAAATGGTCTGCGTCGCAGGCGTGCACTCTTTCGCCGCGCCGAGGCAAGTATCGCGTAGCAGTATTTGCGAGATTCCATTCTGCATGGACGCATACGCGACGTAGCGGCCATCCTGGCTCACGGCCGGGGTTTCTTCTGCAACCGCGAGCGCAGCACTCGCGCCAGAGGTCCCGGTGATGGCAAACGTCTGCGTCGTCTTTGGCTGGCCGCTCGGAGGATTGTTCGTATCACCTCCGCCGAGATTGGGGCAATTCACCAGGCAAATCGCGCTGGGCGGATTGATGACGTTGATTGTAGCGTTGGGGTCCGCATCCAGAAGCAACGAACCGGGAATGGTGGCTTGGATTTGCGTGGAAGAGACGCTGTTCACGGTTATGGCTGTCTCTACACCTCCGGTGACCACCCCGGTAAACGTGACTTTCGATCCACCGTTCTGGGAAGTCGGCAGGAAATTGCTCCCCGTCACCGTGAGGGCCACGCCGGCGCAATTGCTACTGCAGGAAGCGGCAGACGTCGGGCTGATCGAGGTAATAAGGGGGAATGGATTCGGTGCGCCATAGATGGTGAGCGAGAGCGCGTTGGAAAGCCCGTTTTGGCCGGTGCCCGACTGAGGCGTTAAGGTGCTGATGAACACGGTTCCGGGCTTGGCGACCAGGCTATAAGGCACCTGAGCGCTCAGAGACGTGCTGTCAATGTATGTCGTGCAGCCCTTTGGTCCGTTGGTGGAGGAACAGGCCGGGAACGGCTGGCCGTTCCACTCGATGACTGTGCTCGTCTGGAACCCATTCAGCGAGCTGCCCACGACATAGAGCGTAAAGCAGGGATTGGTCTGGCCCGTGGGCGTGTTCGGGCAATTCGTGAGCGGCCCGGTTGTGGGAGTCCCCGCGGCCATGGCTGAGGGAGAAATGCTGGTGATGGAGGCGCCAGTGTTGTACTGGATCGAAGTATTGTAATCATTGCACCCGGCGAGCACGCCGAGCGCGAAAAGGGAGGCCGCCAGAGGTGTCCAGCACCGCTTCATGAATTCTCCTTCACCCACGCACAAGTGTAAGGCGCTTGGTTCCACCCACAACATACTCAAGAGGGAAAACCGCGCTTCTGATTGGGTTGAGATGCAAGATAATACGCGCGCGTTGACCCGCGCAACTCGGGGTACCCCAGACGCGTGAGCACAACCCTAACCCTCTTATTATCACGCACACGGGGCTTGGAGCAAAGTTCCCGGTGGGGCGTCGCCAGACGCGCAGGGGAGAGGTCCAAGATCTAGGGAACTTGAAGCGCCGATAGGGATGCCCGCACCAATTCAGCGAGTTTGGCGCGGCACTCGGCTTCGGGAACCTTGGCAAGGCCCGCGTAGGCGCCACGGTAAGAGGCCTCCGCCAGTTGTTTCCGGCCCAGCTTGGCGTAGAGATCGCCTTCGGCCAGTTGGAAAATGGGATTGTCCGGATACTTCTCCACCAAGGGAATAATGACGTGCAGCGCTTCTTCATACCGCTGGTCATAGTTGTGGAGATTCATGGCCAGATAGAAGCGCGCCAGCGGCGCACTAAGCTGCCCTTCGCGCATGCCGTGCTGGAGCTGACGAATTCCTTCTTCCTTGCTTCCGCCAGGAATGCCCATGAAGAAGCGCAACACACGCGCCAGAGTGGAAAGCGTGTCCACGTAATAGTTGTAGAGGCCCAAGCCCGTATCCGCATCGGCAAGCGAAGAATCCAGCGCCCTGGCAGCCAGAAAGTTTTCCCGCGCGCGGACACCAAGGCGCGCCGTGGCGCGACTTTCTCCGCGCAAGCTATGTAGCCGTGCGGTCAACGCGTCGGCCATGGCAGCGTAGAGGCGCATTTCCGCGGAATTGCGCTGGCGGAGCCCCGCTTCGGCGAGGTTGTAGGCTTTGGCCGAGAGTTCGAGGTAGTGCTGGTCGCCGGGCGCCCGGTTGTGGTGCCGCGCCATGGTCATCCCGTATTTGTACTCGGCGGAACTACACCAAATCCCCCACCATTCCGTCTCCGCTTCGAGCAAATAGCCGAGCGGACTCTCCGGCGCTTCCCGCTGGAGTTGCCGGACCTCCTCAAGGGCCAAGTCACGCCTCCCGGAATAAATGTGATCGAGAATCGCGGGCGCGTTGGGCGGAAGAGACAGTGTTCTGCCAGGTCCCGGGGACGCCGGAGAGGCAAAAAACAACCATAGGAGAAGGAAAAGGAGCCAACGGGCCGTTCGCTGCATATTCTGAGAGGAAGGCGGCGAGCCGTTCAGACCTTCCGAGTGAAGAGTTTAAGCTGTTCTGTCAGCGAAGCAAAACGAAAAGGCTTTTGGAGGAAGGAAGCACCTTGTGGGACTTGGGCTTCCGGAAGACCTTGTGCATACCCGGACATATAAATGACGTGCGCTTCCGGATGGGACTCTGCGACCCGCTGGGCAAGCTCCGGGCCGCGCATGTCCGGCATGACGATGTCGGTTAGCAGAACGTCGATGGCACCGGGATGGCGATGCGCGAGATCCAGCGCGTCGTGGGAGCTGTGCGACTCTAGAACCGTGTAGCCCAAGCCGCGAAGGAATTCCGCGACCGCCGCGCGCAGGGACGGCTCATCATCGGCAAGCAGGATGGTAAGGCCTTGTGACTCTTCCCTCGCGAAAGCCGCCCCCGAAGCCGGAGTTCGGAACACGGTGGGGGATTTGCGAACCGGGAAGTAAAGCTGGAAGGTTGTGCCGACGCCGGGCTGCGAATCAACGCAGATGTGCCCTCCGAATTGGCAGACGGTGCCATAGACGGTGGACAATCCCAATCCCGTGCCCTTGCCAAGGGGTTTTGTGGTGAAAAAAGGCTCGAAGAGGTGGCTGCGCGTTTCCTCGTCCATGCCGCACCCTGTATCGCTCACTTCCAGCACGACCCAGCCGGAACCCGGAGCGCCATCGCCGTTCGTCGGAATTTCTTCCGGCAAGGCCAGGGAGTTGCGCGTGGAAATAGTGAGCGAGCCTCCGGCCGACATGGCATCGCGCGCGTTGATGGCAAGGTTGGCGATGACTTGCTCGAGTTGACTCGGGTCCGCAAGAATCCACGAGTGCGCCGCCTGGTGCTGGAAGGTCAATTGGATGTCCGAGCCCAGCAGGCGCGGCAGCATGAACTCGGAATCGGTGAGAATCTCGTGCAGGTCCACGGGCTTGGCATCCAGAACCTGCTTGCGGCTGAAGGCCAGCAATTGCCGGGTGATCGCGGCCGCTTTCTCGATGGTGCGCCGAATCTGCTCGACGTACGAGCGACCGGAGGAAGCCGGGGGAAGCGTGCGCTCCAAAAGCTCGGTCGAGCCCGAGAGCACCATGAGCATATTGTTGAAGTCGTGCGCAATTCCGCCGGAAAGCTGCCCCAGCACTTCCATTTTTTGCGCCTGGCGAAATTCATTCTCGAGGTCAAAACGCTGTTCTTCGAGTTGACGGCGCCTCAGGCTCTGGATGTAGTTGTCGTAGAGCACTCCGGTCGCTTGCGACATCGTCTCCAGCGAACGCAATTCGTCCCCGGTGTAGCCACCCGGGCGATTGGCGACGGCAATAAGTCCCACCACTGTAGTGCCTTTGAAGATCGGCACGCCCAGAAAACTGTTCATGGGAGGGTGACCCGGCGGAATCCCTCCCGAGTGCGGATCGGAAGAGGGATGATTCGATACCACCGTCTTTCCTTTGTAGATGACTTCCCCCAAGAGATTGTCGTGATGCGCAACCTCGAAATGCCCTTGCGCGGCATGCTGGCTTAACTTCGCCTCATAGAGTTGGCGATTCAAACTCAGGTCCCAGGCGACTCCCTGATGCGCAAGCACGCGCAGCACGGGTCCATCAAGTACAACGCCTAAAAACCCGTAGCCACTCTTGGTCTGTTCCACGGCGTGAGCCAGCAGATGCTTGCTAGCCGCGGAAGAATCGCCGGATTCGAGGAAGGCGTTCAGCGCATGGGTCACCGCAGCGAGCGTCGCGGATTTCTCTTTCAACTCGCGCTCGATGCGCTTGCGCTCGCTGATGTCCTCAATCGTGGCCATGAGTCCCGTGATGTTTTGCGCCTCATTCCGCAGCGGCGCGGTCGAAATGCTCACGGGGAACCGCTTGCCGGTACGGTGGATCCGTTCGCCCTCGAACCCGACAGTGGCGTGGCCCTTGAGCGCCTGTCCCAAAATCGCAAATTGCTTTTCCCGCTCGTCGTCAGGAACCGTTTTCGCCAGCGTTCCCAGAATTTCCTTCTCTGTCCAACCGAATATCCTTTCCGCGGAGGGATTCCACGACGTAATCCGACCCTCGCAATCCGTGCCCACGACGGCCATGGGCGCAGCCTTGATCAATGCCTCGAATTTCGCTTGACCCCGGAGGCTGCGCACTTCGTCGCTTGCCCGCAGCACCGTCAAAAGTGCGGGGATCGAAGCGAACATGAAGACCGACAGCACGCATAGCGTAACCGGAATCAAGATCTGCCCCGAGTGAACGAACCAGACCGGCCAATTCTGTTGGTAGGACAGCGTCCGAAAAGTTTGCGCTGCACCACATCCAGCGAACAGCGCGCTCATCACCAGGAATACCTTGCGATGGGGCAGGCCGGGGCCAATTCGCAATGTCAACCAGATCACCACGCTTGCCATCGAAAGCAGAAAGAGCGCAAAAGCGCCTTCGATATACCGCTCCAGTCCTCCAAATCGCATCGGGCTCGCGGGCGAGGCCCCGCTCGATTCCGCAGCGATCCAAAGTAATGCGGTGATCGAGTAAAAGTGTCCTTCCACATACGGCCGGAGGATCGTCGAACAGCAGGGCGTCCCATTGGTCGGTTGAAGCATGTTTCTTTTTTTCGATACGTCGTGCATAAACAACGCCACTTTCAACGTCCAGAGGCGGGAGAGGACCGCACATATGCTTGTGACTTTTTGGAAGGGTGTTTCCGGGTGCGAGGAGAGGGACTGCAGTACACCCGTGTCGCTTCTTAACTTTCTCTCACACGGCTCCCCGCGTCAATAGGCCTTGTTTCGTTTCGAATACCGCGACGCCCAGGTTGCGTTAGCAGCGCGCTTCGTGCTTTGTTATTCTCGCAACGCATGACCATCTCCGAACAACTCAAGCACTCGCCCGGGCCACAGCCCCCGTTGGAGCGCGGACTGGGATTGAAAGAAGCCGTCGCGCTCAACATGATCGAAATTGTCGGCATCGGCCCGTTCGTGGTGAGTTCGATGGTGATTAAGGCCATGGGCGGACCGCAGGCATTGATTGCCTGGTTTGCGGGCGCGTTGCTGGCAACCCTCGACGGCTTCGTCTGGTCGGAACTGGGCGCAGCTATGCCGAAGGCTGGCGGAACGTACGTGTTCTTACGGGAGGCGTACGGCCCAGCACGTTGGGGCCGCTTGATGTCGTTTCTCTTCGTCTGGCAGACGCTGATTCACGGACCGCTTTCGATGGCGTCGGCGTCTCTCGGTTTTGCCAAGTACGTCAATTACCTGCACCCGTTGAACCGTTGGGAGGCCAAAGCAGTTTCGGGTGGCCTGGTCATTCTTCTGGTAATTCTGCTGTACCGGCGGATCACTGCCATCGGGAAAATCTCGATGCTCCTTTGGATTGGTGTCGTGGGAACGATGCTCTGGCTGATTTGGGGTGGCGTGCGGCATTTCGACGCGAAGGTGGCTTTCGATTTTCCTCCCGGCGCGATTCACATCTCGTCGCTGTGGTTTGCCGGGCTGGGTGCGGCCATGGTGAACACGGTTTACAGCTACTGGGGCTATTACAACATCTGCCACCTGGGCAGTGAAATCCGCGATCCTGAGAAAAACATTCCGCGCGGCATTTTTCTCTCGATCTTAGGAATTGCCGTGCTGTACCTGGCGATGCAAACCAGCATCCTGGGCGTGGTGCCCTGGCGCGAGGCGCAAAATTCTCAGTTCCTTGCGAGCTTGTTCGTGGAGCGTGCGTACGGCCCGGCAGCTGCCAAGGTAGTCACGGTGATGATTTTGTGGATTGCACTGGCCAGCGTCTTCTCCGTGCTGCTGGGTTATTCCCGCGTGCCGTACTCTGCGGCGTTGGATGGCAACTTCCTGCCGGTGTTTGCGCGCGTCCACCCAACCAAGCATTTTCCGCACGTCTCCCTGCTGTTTCTGGGCGCATTGGGGTTTGTGTTCAGCGTGACGCTGACATTGGAGAAGGCGGTCAAGGCCATTCTGGCCATGCGTCTTTTGGTGCAGTTCATCGGCCAGGCCTTCGGTGTGATGCTCCTGCGAAAGCGCTGGGGCCGCGAGAAACTCCCGTTCA
>DASPTY010000028.1:0-17381 GCA_035623175.1 Candidatus Limnocylindrales bacterium
CTCTTTCGCGGAAAGCCGGAGCTTGGCTAGGCCGAAGTCAAGAATCTTGAGGCGGCCGTCGGCGGTCAGGGCCAGGTTGCCAGGCTTGAGGTCGCGATGAATTACGGCGTGATCATGCGCGGCAGACAGCCCATCGGCTAGCTGCACGCCGATGGCGATCACGTCTTTCTGTGGCAATGAGCCTTCCGACAGTTTCCGGTTCAATACCACACCATCGATGAATTCCATCACGAGAAAATCGCGCCCTTCCTCGGTATGAAAATCAAATACCGTCGCGATCGCGGGATGATTCAGCTTGGAGAGGGCGTGGGCTTCGTTGCGGAAGCGTTTTCGAGAGTGGTCATTGGCGATGGTGCCGGGTTTGAGGACCTTGATGGCGACTTCGCGCTCAAGATTGGTATCGAATCCGCGGTAGACGACACCCATGCCCCCACTGCCGATTCTTTCCAGAATGCGATAGTGTCCAAACTGAAGTCCGATGAGGGTATCCTGGGCCGAGGCCGGAGCTGGCATGGGAAGCGCTCCTTCCCGATTGCCTTTTGGGAGAAGGTTAGACCCTGGTTCAGGGTGAGTCAACATATGGGTGGGTCAAGTGGCCTGGAAGCTTGTCGGCGCGGATTCTAAGCCGTCGAGTCCGGCGCTCAGGTGAACGTCGACAAGTATCAAATGACGCCGAAGACGAGCAAATTCTTGGCGCGCGGATATAATGCGAGGGAAAAGCGAGGGCAAATTGTTCAAGCGAGTGTGGGGAATGATCGCGCGGGTATTCCCGCAATGCAGCATGGTATCGCAGGCGATCGCGTTCAACCTGTTTCTTGCGTTTTTTCCGGCGATGTTGCTGGCGGTGGAGTTTGCGTCGAGCTGGGCCGGGAACAAGTCGGCGACAATGGAGGCCATCCGGAGCTTTGCGGAGTTTTTGCCGCCGGGAAGCCAGGGAATCGTTGCAGACTTAATGTCGCGAAGCGGAATGCACGTTTGGAAATACACGCTGGCAGGAGCCGTGGGAGCACTACTCGGTGGGTCGCAGGTGATGAAGCTGCTGATGGATGGAATCCATCTGATTTACAAGGATGAGGAGCGACTCGGGTTCTTGCACCGGCAACTGCTCGGGTTGTTGCTGCTGCTGATTACGATGGCGCCGATCCTCGTAGCGGGGATATTGGGAGTGTTTGGCAAGCCGCTCCGGCACTGGCTGACAGAGCAATTGTGGAAGAACGCGCCGGTGCACGGGATGTGGCTGGTATTTTTCCCCTTGGTGGCGATGACCCTGGCGATGCTCGCGCTGGCGGTGATTTACTGGGTCGCGCGGCCGCAAGAAAAACACTTGTGGCGGGTGTTGCCGGGAGCGGCCGTGGCGACGCTGCTGTGGTGGTTGGTCAACGCGTTGTTTGGAGTTTATATGCGGCGAGTGCCGTCGAATGTCGTGTATGGCGGACTGGCCGCAGTGATCGGCTTGATGATCTGGATGCAGATTTCGACCGTGGTAGTGTTTCTGGGCGCGGGATGGAACGCGGAGCTGGCGGAAGAGCGATAAACGGGCGGGACGAGAGCCGAACTGGCGGAAGAAGTTGAGGGCGCGAGGAAGTTCGCTTCGCAGGGCACGAAAGAGAGAGGGAAGAAGTGAAGCAAGTGGAAGTTGAGTGCTACGCGGGATACCGGGCCGATGAGCGTCCCGCGCGGCTGAAGCTTGGTGGGCAGACGCTCGAGGTAGTGGAAGTGGAAGATCGCTGGTACTCACCCGGAGAGACGTATTTTCGGGTACGAGTCGAGGGAGGCGACCGATACGTGCTAAAGCACGTGGAGGCACAGGACGTTTGGAGCCTGGAAGGATTCCGCAGCAGGGCAAATTGAGCGGAATTGCGGTGCGTTGACACGCATTTATACGGGGCATATAGTCTGGATGTCGCGCCCGCGCGAGGTGATCATCTCTGCCTGACAGGTGCTCAGGTCAGGAGGGCGCCAAATGGGGCAGGGGAAGAAATGAGGCCGGGAATAGCTAATTGGAAGTTCCGCGGCCACCCTTTGACGGGGCTGATCGTCCTCGCGATGCTGCTCACCGGTGTGACGCGAGCGTGTGCGCAAGACCAGGGCACCGGAACGCCACCCGGACAAAGCAGCTCAGCGTCAGCGACTCAGCAGCAGCCTTCAAGTAATACGGCGTCCACGCAATCCGCAGATACAGCGACAAATCCCAAAGAAGAAGTATCCACAAGAGACACGGGCACCACGTTCAAGGTGCGCGTGAACCTGGTACAGGTGCGCGTGGTCGTGCGCGACAACAAAGGGAAGTTGATTGAGGGGCTGAAGCGGGAGGATTTTCAGGTTTACGACCAAGGGAAATTGCAGGCCCTCACGACCTTTGACGTGGAAACCTCGGAATCGCGGCGAGCAAGGACGGAGGCGGCTGCCAGAACTCAACAAGCCGCGGAGGAAGAAACCCACGGTCAGAAGATGGCCTTGCCGGAGCGGTTCGTCGCGCTGGTGTTCGACGACATCCATTTGAGGATGGACGATGCCATGACTGTGCGGATGAGCGCGAAAGCACTGATCGAGAGCATGGCGCCGACAGACCGGATCGGGATATTCACTACATCGGAGCAAGTGAAACACGAGTTCACCAACGACAAAGCAGTATTAGAGAAAGCACTTATCGAGATTATTCCCCGGCCGAGGATGGGAATGGTCAAAACCGGCACGGAATGTCCGGATGTGAATCATTACATGGCGGACCAGTGGGTAAATAAAAGCAACAATATGGTGCTGGAAATCACGGCACAGGATGTCCTGCAATGCCTGTTTGGGGGAGACCCGCGGGAGTTGGCCGCAGCGAGGGCATACGCTGCAACTGCATTGCAGATGGAACTGACGGCTGGAGACACGGACAACGACTATACGTATCGGGCATTGGAAGACGTGATAAGGAAGCTTTCGGCGATGCCCGGTGAGCGAATCCTGGTTCTGGCGTCGCCGGGATTCCTGCAAAGCACGCAGTTTCTGGATCTGTCCGGGATCGTCGATCGAGCGAACCGGGCGAACACTGTAATCAATACGGTGGACGCGCGGGGGTTGTACACGCCGATTGCCGGATCGGACGCTTCATCGCCAGGCAGGGATACTCCGCAGACGGCCGGCTACAAAACGACGTACCGGCTTTCAGAGCAATCCGAGAATGCTTTCGTGCTCGAGGAGTTTGCGCTGGGCACGGGAGGGACGTTCTTTCACAACTCCAACGATTTGCAGGGTGGTCTGACACGTGCCGGAGCAGCGCCGGAAGTGTCTTACATGTTAGGTTTCTCGCCACAGAATCAGAGGATGGACGGCAAGTACCACACGATCAAAGTGGTTTTGCTCCGTAAAGAAAAGTACGAAATCCAGGCGCGGCGAGGCTATTACGCTCCAAAGAAGTTGGACGACCCGCAGGAACAGGCCAAGAAGGAGATCGCCGAGGCTGTCTTTTCGCAGGACGAGATTCGCGATCTGGCCTTAGAGCTGCAGACGCAATACTTCAAGGCCGACCAGACTCAAGCGCATTTGAGCGTGGTCTCGCGGATCGAATTGAAGGGCATCCACTTCCGGAAGGCGGAGGGAAGGAGCTTCGACAACCTGACGGTAGCGACGGCAATATTCGACGAGAACGGGAACTTCGTAACCGGCGGGGAGAAGTTGCTGCAAATGCGGCTGTTGGACACTACGTATGAACGGCTCAGCCGCACCGGGTTGACGATGAAGTCGAGCTTCGACCTGAAGCCGGGAAAATATTTGGTGAGACAGGTGGTACGGGATTCGGAAGGCGCCCAGATGGCGGCACGGAATGGTGCAGTCGTCATTCCGTACTAGGGAGGCTGGAATGAAAGAGGGCACAAGGATTTTCCTCAGGATGGGATTGGTTCTGGCGATGGGCCTGACAGAGTTAGTTGCAGGTGCCGGAACCTCATGGTCACAGTCGCAGCAACCCGCCAAACCTTCGGGAGGAACGGATCAACCCGTGCCCGTAAACACGGTGATCCGGACGGAATCGCGAGTGGTGCTGGTGGACGCGGTGGTGACGGATAAGAAAGGGCACTACGTCACGGACCTGACCCAGCAGGACTTCAAGGTTTTTGAAGACAACAAGGAACAGGCGGTTACCAGTTTTTCGCTCGGGTCGGACCCGTCAGTGCAGGGTCCGGGTCAAAAGCACTACATGATCCTCTTCTTCGATAATTCGTCAATGGAGATGGCGGACCAGTTGCAAGCGCGGACCGCTGCGGCAAAGTTCATTGATAGCGGATCGGGGCCGGACCGTTTCATTGCGGTCGTGAACTTCGGCGGAACTCTGGTCATCCGACAGAATTTCACGGCCAATGCAGAGCTGCTGAAGGCAGCGGTGAGCGGCGCGAGTGTCCCGCACATAGATACGAATGGACAGTCCACGCAATCAACGATGGTGGCTTCGTTGGGGATGCCGACGCTCAGCAACGCTGAGTCGGATTTTGGTGCGCGTTCGATGTTGCTCTCTATCCGAAGCTTGGCCAAGAACCTGCGGGGAGTACCCGGCCGAAAGATGTTGATCCTGTTTACGGCAGGGTTCCCGATGACGCCGGAATACATGTCGGAATTGACGGCCACGATTGACGCCTGCAATAAGGCGAATGTGGCCGTGTATCCGTTAGATGTGCGAGGACTGGTCACGGGAGTGCCCAGCGCGAGAAGCCTGCGTCGCGAACCTGCAGCGCCAGAGACAGATTCGCGAGTCGTGGCAGTGAAATACGGGGCCGCAGAGGTTCGACCGCGGCTCGTGCTGGCGAGCTATGGATCCGCCTCAGCTTTCGGATTCCAGCGGCCCGGCGGCGGTGGTGGTGGGGGAACTGGCGGGGGAGGCGGCGGAACCGGCGGTGGTGGCGGCCATGGAGGAAGCGGAGGCACGGGTGGTAGTGGTGGCACCGGCGGAGGTGGAGGCAAAGGCGGAAGTGGTGGCACTGGCGGTGGCACCGGAGGAGGAGGGGGCAAAGGCGGCACGGGTGGAGGGACAGGTGGAGGAGGGAAGTCAGGCGGTGGAGGAACGGCTGCACCGATGAATCCGGCGTACGCGAATTACAACAATCCGCTGAATCAGCCGCAGATCCTGTTGCCGCAAGTCCCTCCTTCCGTGGCGCAGAACCAGCAAATTATGCAGATGCTGGCGGACGGCACCGGCGGATTTACGATTTACAACACCAATGACCTACTGGGAGGCTTGCAGAGGATTGCGCAGGAGATGAACCAGTTTTACGTGCTGGGCTATGTGCCCGTAGCGGCGGCGGAAGGAAGTTGCCATGCGCTGAAGGTGAAGTTGAACAAGGGCGGGATGGAAGTGCGGTCTCGCACAGGGTACTGCAACGTGAGGCCGGTTGATCCGCTGGAAGGGAAGCCCGTTGAGAAGCAAATGGAAGCGCAAGCAGGAGGAAGCGCGGCTGGCTCCATTCACGCGAGTATGGAGGCGCCGTACTTTTACTCGGGGCCGAACATCGCACGCGTCAACTTGGCGATGGAGATTCCCGGTGACGCAGTGGTGTTCAACAAAGACAAGGGGAAGTATCACGCGAACGTAAATGTGCTGGGAATCGCCTACAGGCCGGATGGCTCAGTGGGAGCGCGGTTCAGCGATACATTAAGCCTGGAAATGGAAAAGGACGAATGGAAGGAATTCAGCAAGAGGCCCTACCGGTATGAGAACCAGTTCGATGCGGCACCGGGTGCGTATAAATTGGCGGTGGTGTTGAGTTCGGGAGGGGAAGGCTTCGCAAAAATGGAGACGCCTCTCCAGATCGATAATTATGACGGAAACAAGTTCACGCTGGGAGGAGTGGTGCTGTCAACGAGCCTGCGTCGCGTGGATGAAATTCCGACGGAAATGGATGCGAGTCTGTTGGAGGACCGTAAGCCATTGATTATCAAGGGCATGCAGATAACCCCGGCGGCGAGTTATCTGTTCAAGAAGTCCGATAATGTGACCTTGTATTCGGAACTGTATGAACCCCTATTGAAGGAAGAGCCGGCGACAAAATTGGCATCAGGCTTTCGCATCTTTGATCAGTCCACGAACAAAGAGGTGTACTTCACGGGCGGCTTGGCGATGGACAGCTTTGTGCAGAAGGGCAATCCGGTAGTGCCGTTCGCGTTTCGTGTGGATACCAAAGATCTTCCACCCGGCAATTACCGTCTGGTGTTGTTGGCGGTGGATGGAAAGAACAATCAGGCACCGCAGCGGACGGTGGAGTTCACTTTGAGCAATTAGCCTCAACGGAAACGCGGAGAGTTTGCTCAGGCGTCTGCCATGCCATGAGGCACAGTTTCGAAGTTCCGGCAGCCCTGCTGCTGCGTCAGTACTCCGGGACCAGCATAGCGCCCCAGTACCCGCCGAAAACCGGTGTCTTCTAATCGGGAACATCCTGCTATCTGGCTGCAACTTTCCCCTGGCGGCTGGGTTAATCTGTGGACCATGCAGAACAGGTGTATCTTCTTGCCCTTCCGGACCGGACTGGGCCGGCGGCTACTTGGCGACCGCATCGCGTGTACCCCTAGGGCAGTTGCCGCGCTTCTGCTAACGGTATCCTTTGTTTGCACATTCGTGATCGATGTTCCCTTGTTGGCAGCATCCCCCTCGAACAACAAAAAGCAGGACCAGGATCCAGTGCTAAAGGGTTTGCCGGTCACGGACCTGAACGCGGACGAAGCCATCCAACATGCCCTGAACCGACTGGCGTATGGGCCGCGGCCCGGGGACGTCGAGCGCATCCGGCAGATAGGACTGGCGAAGTGGATCGATAAGCAGTTGAACCCCAAATCGATCGACGACAGAGCAGCGGAAGCGCGCCTGGACGACTTACCGACTCTACAAATGAGCACGGCGCAGTTGCTGGCCGAATATCCGAACCCCAAACAGGCCGCAAAATTGGCTGCGCAGGGCAATCCGGAACCTGCGCGGGTGCAAGCGGCACAGCAACAAGCGGACGAAGCAATCACCGCCATGGCACGAGAGATGGACAACAGCAAGGGTGCAGCGAATGGCGCGTCAGAGGCAAACATGGCTCCTGCTCCGGACACGCCTTCCCCCATGAAACTCAATCCCGCCACTCCCGGAGCCGCCAAACGGGATTTGACTGGCGTAGATCCCAACGCCGTGCCGAGAGCGATCGCCGATGACAGCAAACGCCCGGCGCGCGTCGTGGAAGAGCTGGCCATGGCGAAGATGACGCAGGCGATTTACAGCGAACGGCAATTACAGCAAGTGATGGACGATTTCTGGTTCAACCACTTCAACGTGTTCGCGGGGAAGGGCGAAGTGAAGTGGTATCTCACGTCCTACGAGCGCGACGTGATCCAGCCAAATGCGCTCGGAAAATTCAAGGATTTGGTTACTGGCACGGCGAAGAGCCCGGCGATGCTGTTCTACCTGGACAATTTCCTGAGCGCTGACCCGAGGGCGGCGGAGCGCCAAGCGATGCAGCGGGCCATGCGGCAACAGATGCGGCGCTGGCCTTATGGCAATCCCCCGGGGCCCCCCGCGCAGCAGGGGCAAAACAAGAAGAAACAGGAACGCGGCCTGAACGAAAATTACGGGCGCGAACT
Source organism: Candidatus Limnocylindrales bacterium (assembly GCA_035623175.1). GTDB lineage: Bacteria > Acidobacteriota > Terriglobia > Acidiferrales > UBA7541 > Acidiferrum. The sequence continues at coordinate 7,591 of DASPTY010000028.1, forward strand.
GATGGAACTGCACACATTGGGCGTGGACGGCGGCTACACGCAGAAAGACGTGACCGAAGTGGCGCGATGCTTCACCGGCTGGACCATCGAAAAGCCGCGGGAAATTGCCAAATTCAGATTTGATGAACGGCTGCACGATCCGGACACCAAGGTCGTGTTGGGGAAGAAGATTCATTCAGGCGGAATGAAAGATGGCGAGCAGGTTATCGAACTGCTGGTGAAGAATCCGAACACCGCCAAATTCATCTCGACGAAACTCGCGCGACGATTCGTTTCCGACAATCCACCGCCGGCGCTGGTGGAGCGGATGGCAAAGAGTTTCCAGAAATCGAATGGGGACATTCGAGAAGTGCTGCGCACAATGATCTATTCGCCGGAGTTCTGGTCGCGGGAAGCGTACCGGGCCAAGATCAAGACGCCTTATGAGTTGGTGGTGTCGTCGGTGCGGGCGTTAGGGACAGACGTGGATACGCCCATGCCACTGGTGCAGTGGGTCGGCCGAATCGGGCAGCCCATGTACCAGTGCCAGCCACCGACCGGCTATTCGGACAAGGCGGAGACCTGGGTGAATACGGGAGCGCTGCTGAACCGGCTGAATTTCTCGCTTGCGCTTACAGGGAACAAAGTTCGCGGCTCACGGAGTGACGTTACAGCGCTGTTGGGAAGCGATTCGGGAATGGACCCAAAGATGGCGCTGGATCGTGCGGTGAAAGTGTTCCTGGGACAAGCTGCGACGGGAACCGTTGAGACTTTGCAGAAGCAACTCGAGAATCCGCAGGTTTTGCAAGCGAAATTGGATGATCCCGTGAAGCAGGTGGATTTGGGAATGGTCACGGGGTTGGTGCTGGGCGCGCCGGAGTTTCAACGAAGATAGAATCCAGCGACCGGCGAACAGCGATCGGGGCTCGAGTAAGGAGTCTCTGGCGAGACAGTTATGAGGCGAGGAATCATGGGCAGTTACTGTTGTGAAGGAATCAGGCAGGCACGGTTTTCGCGGCGATATTTTATGAAACAGGGCGGGATCGCGCTTGTGGGATTGAGCACGATGCCGGCGTTCCTGCAGCGCGCGGTTGCGTCAACGCCGGGAGTAGGGAAGAAGCAGCTCGTTGTCTTGTTCCAGCGGGGAGCGGCGGACGGATTGAACATTGTTGTGCCGTTCGCGGAGCTGAATTACTACCGCTTGAGACCTTCGATCGCCATACCGCAGCCAAAACGCGGCGGAAACGAAGCGGCCATCGACCTGGACGGATTCTTTGGTCTGCATCCGAGCCTCGCCCCACTAGAACCGCTGTTCAACAGGAATCAGCTGGCAATTGTGCATGCCGCGGGATCGCCCGACCCGACGCGTTCCCACTTTGATGCGCAGGATTACATGGAGTCCGGAACGCCGGGGGTGAAGGCCACAGAGGACGGATGGCTGGACCGCGCCATTGGGAGGATTCCAGAGGAGAACGCTTCTCCATTCCGCGCCGTGGCGATGGGGCCGAACTTGCCGCGGATGCTGCGGGGAAGCACGGGAGCAATCGCGATCCCGGATTTGCGACAGTTCAAGGTGCAGCCACAAACGGCGGCCATGGCGAATGTGGTGGAAGGCGGGTTTGAAGCCATGTACGCGCAGACCGTGGACCAGGCGTTGCACGGCACGGGCACGGAAACGTTTGAAGCTATTGACATGCTGCGCAAAATCGACCCGACAAAACTCCCACCGGAGAATGGCGCGGAATATCCGAAGAACCAGATTGGGCAAAAATTTCAACAAATCGGCGTGATGATCAAGGCAAACATCGGCGTGGAAGTGATGTTCCTGGATTGCGGCGGCTGGGACAACCACGTGAATGAGGGCGGCGCGCAAGGCCAATTGGCGAATCTGCTGCACGACCTCGGGCAATCGTTAGCTGCGTTTTACCAGGACATGGGCGACCGCATGGCGGACATTGTCGTCGTGACAATGAGCGAATTCGGGCGCACCGCCAAGGAAAACGGAAATCGCGGTACGGACCACGGCCACGCGAATTGCATGTTCGTAACGGGTGGCGACGTGAAAGGCGGACGCGTGTACGGAAGATGGCCGGGCCTCGAGGAACACCAGCTCAACGAAGGACGCGATTTGGCGCTAACCACGGATTTCCGGTCGGTCGCGGGCGAGATTTTGACGAAACATCTGGGCGTGCAGGACCTGGCGCCAGTGTTCCCTGGGTTCGACAATGATGCGCGAAGATTTGTTGGATTGATGCGAACCTAATCGCAGTCTATCAAAGAGCCAATTCCACCCTTGTTCCCTTAATCGCCCGGGATGAAGCCTCAAAAGCGGCGGCAAGCCGCCGCACTCCAAAGTTAGAGTTCGCGAATCCAGATGTTGCGGTAACGGACCAATGTGCCGTGATCCTGCAGACCAAGCGGGGCTTTGTCAGGACCAGGCTTGTATGGTGGACGTTCGCCGTGTTCAGTTGGGCCGGTGAGTTCGACGTTGTCTTGAACGAGGACGCCGTTGTGAAACACGGTGACACGCGCGGGGCGCAGCAATTTTCCTTTCGGGTCGAAGCGGGGGCCGTGGAAGATGATGTCGTAGGACTGCCACTGTCCGGGCGGGCGCGCGGCGTTGACCAGCGGCGGATACTGGCCGTAGACGGCGGCGGCCTGGCCGTCGGCGTAAGTCTTGTTTTCGTAGGAATCGAGCACCTGAATTTCGTAGGTGTTCATCAGGAACACACCGCTGTTGCCACGTTCCTGGCTTTCACCCACTGCCGGCAGAGGCTCCGCGAACTCAACATGGAGTTGGCAATCGCCGAACGAATCCTTCGTGTGGATATTGCGTGTCGTTGGAACGACCTCCATGTATCCGTGCTCGACTTTCCATTTCGCGGGGCTGCCGTCTACGGAGCGCCATAGGCTGAGGTCCCTGCCGTCGAATAAGACGATGGCGTCGGAGGGAGGCTTGCCGGGAGTGTCCAGCGTGCTGTTTGTGCCGGGAGTGATGACCGGCGGTAGCGGGCGGTTTAGATCGTGAATTTTCCACTTCGTGTCGACCTGCGCGAGAGCGTTTGCGGCAGAGAGCGTCAACAAGATAGTGCAAATGAATGCTAGGGAAATCTTGTTCATGGTACGCACCTCATGGGGAGACGACAGGAATTCTACCATTTTGTCAAAGGACGCGATGTGGGGCCTAGGCTCCCGCACTCCAAAGAAAAAGGCGCCTGGTTGGAGACAGGCGCCCTTGGTGTGAACGTACTCGTTAGTCGGCCGCTTCGGACCCCTTGATGCGCATGCCGAAGAAGGAACGATAGACAAAGATGAAGGAGACAAGGAAGAAGGCGGCTGCCAAGAAGTGCGAGAGCGAACCGCTTTTCCCGGTAAGTGTCACGGCAAGCTCCACGGCCAACAGGCCGAAGAGCGTGGTGAACTTGATGACGGGGTTGAGCGCGACAGAAGAGGTGTCCTTGAACGGGTCACCAACGGTGTCGCCGATTACCGTCGCCGCGTGCAACTCCGTGCCTTTCTGTTTGAGCTCGACCTCGACAATCTTCTTGGCGTTGTCCCAGGCAGCGCCGGCATTGGCCATGAAGATGGCTTGATACAAGCCAAATGTGGCGATGGAAATGAGGTAGCCGATGAAGAAGAAGGGTTCGACGAATGCGAAAGCGAGCGTGCCAAAGAAAACGGCAATGAAGATGTTGAGCATGCCCTTCTGCGCGTATTGGGTGCAAATCTGAACGACCTTCTTCGAGTCGGCGACGCTGGCTTTTTCCGCACCTTCCAGTTTGATGTGGCGCTTGATGAATTCAACCGCGCGGTAGGCGCCGGTGGTGACGGCCTGCGTGGAAGCGCCGGTGAACCAATAGATCATGGCGCCGCCGGTAATCAGGCCGAGGACGAAAGGCGCGTGGAGCAGGGAAAGGTTGTTGACGTTGGCAGTGAGGCCGTTCGTCAGTGCCATGATGATGGAAAAGATCATCGTGGTTGCGCCCACAACAGCGGTGCCGATCAGCACAGGCTTGGCGGTTGCTTTAAACGTGTTGCCGGCGCCGTCGTTGGCTTCGAGGAGATGCTTGGCGCGCTCAAAGTCGACGTCGATGTCGAAATCCTTCTTTAGCTCCTGCTTGATGTTGGGGATTTGTTCGATCAACGAAAGTTCAAAGACCGATTGGGCGTTGTCGGTGACAGGGCCGTAGGAGTCCACGGCGATGGTCACGGGACCCATGCCGAGGAAGCCAAACGCTACGAGGCCGAAAGCGAACACAGGTGCGGCAACCATCAGATTACCCAGGCCGAGCCGGCTCATGAGGAAGCTAATGGACATCAGCAGAACCATCGTGCCGCCGAGGTAGTAGGCGGAAAAATTTCCGGCCACGAATCCGGAAAGGATGCCGAGCGAAGCGCCGCCCTCTTGCGCGGAAGTGACGACTTCCTTGACGTGGCGCGATTCCACGGAAGTGAAGACCTTAACGAGTTCGGGAATGAGCGCCCCGGCAAGCGTGCCGCAGGAGATGATTGTCGCGAGCTTCCACCATTGCGTGGGGTCCGCATTCGGTCCGAGCACGGGGATAATGAGCGCGGAGACGAGATAGGTGAGGGCGATGGAGACGAAGGACGTTATCCAGACAAGCCACGTCAGTGGCGTTTCGAAGTTCATCTCGGCAGAGTTGCCGTAGCGCACTTTCTGGATGGCACCGTTGAGGAAGTAGGCAGCAGCGCTGGCAATGAGCATGATGACGCGCATGACGAAGATCCACACCAGCAATTGAACCTGGACGGTGGGGTTTTTCACGGCGAGAAGAATGAAGGTGATGAGCGCGACGCCGGTAACGCCGTAAGTTTCGAAACCGTCGGCGGTCGGGCCAACCGAGTCGCCCGCGTTGTCGCCCGTGCAGTCGGCGATGACGCCAGGGTTGCGCGCGTCGTCTTCCTTGATCTTGAAAACAATCTTCATCAGATCGGAGCCGATGTCCGCGATCTTGGTGAAGATGCCGCCGGCGATACGAAGGGCCGCAGCGCCGAGCGATTCACCAATGGCGAAGCCGATGAAGCACGGCCCGGCGTAATCGCCTGGAATGAAGAGAAGAATGATCAGCATCATCAGGAGTTCGACGCTGATGAGCATCATGCCGACGCTCATTCCCGCTTCGAGAGGAATGTGGTTGATGGGGAAAGGCTTGCCGCGCAAGCCCGCGAAGGCAGTACGAGAGTTGGCGAAGGTGTTTACGCGAATGCCGAACCACGCCACGCTGTAACTGCCGCCCATGCCGATGAGGCTGAAGAGAAGAATGATGGGCAGGGTGGTGAGCACAGACTTGCCAGGCACAGGGGCGAGCACACCGAAATAAAGAACGATGATGATGGCGATGAACACCCAGAGGAAAAGGAGGAATTTCCCCTGCGTGACCAGATACGTTTTACACGTTTCGTAGATGAGTTCGGAGATGTCGCGCATGGCCTTGTGGACGGGCATGTTTTTTAGTTGGCGGAAAATGGTCATGCCAAACAACAGTCCGAAGATGCAAATCGCGATCCCGAAGAGGAGAAGATTGTGGCCGTTGATGCGGCCACCGAGGAACGTGACCTGCGAGAGATCGGGGAGCCGAAGATTCGCTTCTCCGCCAGCCTCCTTGGGTGCGTCGGCGAAAAGCGATGCCGCACCTAAGAGAGCAAGACCGACAGCCACAGAAATTCGTTTCGTTACCGGGCCAAGTTTAGCCCGAGCAGCGTCCATCGAGATGCGCATGAAAATCCTCCAGAATCAAACCATGAATATCGTGGGGCAGAGCGACCGCCGGATTGCCCTTTGGGGCCCCATTTTACGTGAAACCACACACACTTCCGGCCCAACACGAGACGAGGTGAGTTGAGCCTGTCACAACAACCACCAACGTCGGAGTAGCGCCACGCTGGAAAACGGCCTAACTCCCGCATTTCTAACAGGAGGAGAACCCTTCGGCTCACCTGCGAACCCACAGACCCGGGCGGGTCAGGAAGACCCTTGCATTACCCTGTTTCGAAAGCGAGCGAAGGGGAACCTCGATTTATAGCATTTCGGTATTGGCGGGTCAAACCGTTTGGTACTAACGAATGGGCACAGGTTGAGATGCAGAAGCAAGAATTGAATCGTTCCTCCGGAGTGTGAGCTGCGAAATGGCTCTGGAGGAATTGCTAATGATAGTATGAGAGGTTCGGTCGCATGAGATGGACTCCCAGTGAGGGCCAAACGAGAAGATGAACGGCAAAACCACTGAAGTGGCGGAGAAGGGTCATGCTGCAAATGGCTTGCGGCATGATTGGAAAAAGAGCGAGGTTCAGGAGATTTATGAGACGCCTCTTCCGGAGTTGGTCTTCCGCGCGCAGACCGTGCACCGGCAGTTTCATGCGCCAGACCGCGTGCAGACCTGCCAACTGATATCAATCAAGACCGGCGGTTGCCCGGAGGATTGCGAGTATTGTCCGCAAAGCGCCCACTACGATACGGACGTGGAACTCCAAGGGCTGCTGGAACCGGAACAGGTGATTGGTGTGGCGCGGGACGCGAATGCGCGTGGCGTGACGCGCTTCTGCATGGGAGCGGCGTGGCGCGAGGTTCCCCAGGGACGCGAGTTCGAGAAAGTGCTGGAAATGGTGCGCGGGGTCTCGGCGTTGGGGATGGAAGTGTGCTGCACCTTGGGGATGATGACGGATGAACAAGCTGTGCGGCTGAAGGATGCGGGGCTCACAGCGTACAACCACAATCTGGACACTTCACCCGAATTCTACGGTTCGATTATCACAACGCGGGTTTACGAGGAGCGGTTGAGAACGCTGGCAGCAGTGCGTAAAGCGGGGATCACGGTGTGCTGCGGCGGAATCCTGGGGATGGGCGAAACAGAGCGCGATCGCATTGGCCTGCTGCACCAACTAGCCACCTTGAATCCGCACCCGGAGAGCGTGCCAATCAATATGCTGGTGAGGGTGGAGGGGACGCCGCTCGCCTCGATGCCGGCTTTGGATCCCTTGGAAATGGTCCGCGCGATCGCCACGGCGCGCATTTTGATGCCAGCTTCGCGCGTGCGATTGGCGGCGGGGCGCAAGCAATTGTCACCGGAAGCGGTTACACTCTGCTTTCTGGCGGGGGCGAACTCGATTTTTGTGGGCGAGAAGCTGTTGACAACGCCGAATCCAGGTCCAGACGAGGATGAGCAACTGTTGCAGAATTTGGGGATGAAACCGCTCGAACCCTATGCCGAATGATCTCTTAGCCACATGGAAGGCAACGCTGAGAAAGGGTCTGCAGGAGCTTGAGGCCCAGCACCAGCGGCGCGCTCTGACTGTCATCGGGGGAGTAAATCTCTGCTCGAATGACTATCTGGGATTAGCAGCGCACCCGGCGCTGAGGAAAGCCGTTGTGCGCGCAGTGGAGAACACGGAGCGGGTTGGCGGGACAGGCTCGCGGCTTCTTTCGGGGCAAACTGAGGAATGGCGCGAGCTGGAAAGGGAATTTGCGAATTTTGTGGGGATGGAGGCGGCGCTGTTTTTCGGCAGCGGGTACGCGGCCAATATGGGTCTGCTCACCGCCTTAGTGGGGCGCGACGATGTTGTCTACTCCGACATGTTGAATCATGCGAGTCTTATTGACGGAATCCGCTTGTCTGGGGCCCGCAAAGTCATCTATCCTCACCTCGACCTCAAAGCGCTCGAAGAATCACTGCAACAGGACGCGGGCGCGCCTTGGCGGAGAATCATCGTCACTGAAAGCGTCTTCAGCATGAATGGTGATGTCGCTCCGATGAAGGAGCTGGCATCCTTGGCGAGCAGGTATGGGGCGGCGGTCATCGTCGACGAAGCCCACGCGACGGGAGTGCATGGCGCGGGCGGGCGAGGCCTGGCAGCGGACGCAGAGGTTCAGCCGCAGGTGCTGGCCGCGATTCATACCTGTGGGAAAGCGTTGGGCTCGGCGGGAGCGTTTGTTTGCGGACCGGCGGTTTTGAAGGAGCATCTGATTAATCACGCGCGCACGTTTATTTTCAGCACAGCATTGCCGCCGTACTTTGCGGAACAGATTCGAGCCGCGCTAAAGCTGGCCGCGGGCATGGATGCGGAGAGGCAAACACTCCTGAAGCGGGCGCGGGGATTGCTCCGGGATTTGCGCCATGCGGGTTTCGACACCGAGGGAAGCGCCAGCCAGATTGTGCCGGTCGTGGTGGGAAAGAACGAAGACGCCGTGGCGGCCGCCGAACACTTGCGGGCGGAAGGATTTGGCGTTCGAGCAATCCGGCCGCCGACTGTCCCTGCGGGGCGCGCGCGGCTGCGGCTGTCCCTTACGATTCAGGTCGCCGAGGAAGAACTCAAACGGTTGGTGAAATCACTAGTAGCTTGGCGCGAGAATAGGCTGACACCTGTAACGGCGAGAAGAGCATGAGACGCCATTTCTTTATTACCGGCACGGACACGGGCGTGGGAAAAACCACGCTGGCGGCACTGCTGTGCGCCGCCCTCGATGCGGTTTATTGGAAGCCGATTCAGACGGGAACGCTGGAAGGTTCCGACAGAGTGACCGTGATGCGGCTGGCGGGGATCGGGACCGACCGGACGTTGGAAGAAGTCTACAAATTTGTGCCGCCGGTTTCACCGGACCTCGCGGCGCGCTGGGCGGGCGTGGAAATCGATCTGAACAAAATCAATCCACCGACGAGCCTGGCGAACGACTGGTTGATCGTGGAAGGCGCCGGTGGCGTTCTGGTTCCCATCAACGCGAAACAATTTATGCTGGACATGATGGTGAAATTTAAGCTGCCGGTAATCCTTGCGGCACGGAGCGGCGTGGGCACGGTCAACCACACGCTGTTGACGCTGGCCGCGCTGCACGCGGCAGAGTTGCCGGTCCACGGCGTCGTCCTCATCGGGGATCAGAACCGGGAAAACCGGGACACCGTCGAGAAATTTGGCCACGTCCGCGTGATTGGCGAAATTCCCAAGCTTCCCAACCTCCACCGCACGGCGCTGATGCAGGTCTTCCTGAACCACTTCGACCGATCTGCATTCGCGCAATGAGTTCTGCGCTGCACATCTGGCATCCCTTTACCCACGCTGCGCTCGATCCCGCGCCGATCCCGGTGCAAAGAGCGGAGGGCGTCTACCTGTATACGTCAGATGGCCGGAGAATCATTGACGCAATTTCCTCTTGGTGGGTGAATCTGCATGGGCATGCGAACCCGCGCATCGCGGCGGCCATCGCGGAGCAGGCGCGCAAACTGGAACACGTCATTCTTGCCGGGTTCAGTCACGAGGCCGCGGAAGAACTGGCTGAGCGCCTGGGTAAGTGGGCGCCCGAAGAAATGACGCACCTTTTCTTCTCCGATGATGGGTCGACCGCAGTGGAAGTATCGCTGAAACTCGCGGTGCAATATTTCGAGAATCAATCGCGCCCGGAAAAACGCGAGATTGTGGCCCTGGCGCATGGATACCACGGGGACACTGCGGGGGCTATGTCTGTGAGCGATGAGTCCCCGTTTACCCAGCCATTTCAGTCGATGCGTTTTCCTGTGCATCGCGTGCACTCGGCGTATTGCTACCACTGTCCGGCAGGGTTGAAAAGGGAGAGTTGCCACATCGAGTGTGTGCAGCATTTGGAAGAATTGCTCGAAGACCGAGGCTCGCAGATCGCGGCAGTCATCGTGGAGCCGCTCCTTCAGGGCGCGGGAGGAATGATCGTGCATCCCGTGGAATTCCTGCAGAAAGTGCGAGCTTTGTGCACGAAACACGATGTTCTGCTGATCGCTGATGAAGTGCTGACCGGCTTTGGGCGGACGGGGAAGATGTTCGCGTGCGAC
>DASPTY010000029.1:0-18408 GCA_035623175.1 Candidatus Limnocylindrales bacterium
GGTGGCGAGCTTTCCTCGGGCTCGTGAAGGAGAAGATTCCTCTGTTTGTGCTGTCGGCTGCGGCAACCTGGATCACCTTCGGCATCCACCGCAAAGAGGGCGCGCTCACAGTAGCCATGCCGCTAAGCTGGCGTCTGAAAAATGTCATTTACTCTTACGCGGTTTATCTCTGGAAGGCTGTTTGGCCTAGCAAGCTCGCGGTTTTCTATCCGCATCCGGAAAACCGCTTGCCGCTATGGCAAATCGGGCTGGCCGCACTCGTGCTGGTCGCGATCAGCTTGCTTGTATGGCGGTTTCGCGAACGGAAATATCTCGTTGTCGGGTGGCTGTGGTACCTGGGCACGGCGTTCCCGATGATTGGCTTGATCCAATCGGGACGCCAGGGCATGGGAGACCGCTACGTTTATCTCGCCTTGATGGGCGTGTTTATTGCGGTGGTGTGGTTGGGCGCGGATCTGGCCAAGAAATGGAAACTCAGCCAAATAGCGCTAGCCGGGGCATTCGCTGTAGTGATTGTGCCCATGGCCTTCCTGACGCACCGGCAGATCGGCTACTGGAAAGACAGCGAGACGTTGTTTCGCCACGCGTTGCAAGTGACTACGCACAACGCAATCGCTGAGAGCAATCTAGGCGCCGCGCTGATGGAAAAGGGCGACGCGGCTGGGGCGTTGCCTCACTTTACTGCCGCGGTGCAGTACGCCCCCGACCTCGGATCCGCACACTACAATCTCGGCGTCCTCTTGCACCGGCAAAACCAGTTGACCGAGGCAGCGGCGCAGTACCGCCTGGCGCTTGCCTATGCCGCGAGTGCTACCGAAGCAGCCCAGGCCCACAACAACCTCGGCGTTCTGTACTTCAGCTTGAACAATTTCGCCGAGGCCAAGCCCGAACTGGACAAAGCCCTCGCCCTGAATCCCTGGGAAGTGAATAGCTACTTGGCGCGAGGCTCCATCGAGTTCCAAACCAGCAAGCTAGACGAGGCTCTGGCTGATTTTCTGGAAGCCTATAAGCGCTCTCCAACTCCTCTCGCTGCCTATTGGGTGGGCCGCTGCGCCGAAGCTAAAGGCGACTTCCCGCGAGCTGCTCATGCCTACCAGGTCGCGCTGCAGATGGCCCCGGGAATGACTGAGGCGCAGACAAGGCTGAATTCGCTAAAAGCCCTCACAGGGAAGTGATACGGGCCGGAAATGGCCCTGGGAGCGTTCCCAGGGCATTTCCCGATGGATCTGCAACTCAAATAAAAGAAACCAATTAAGAGGCGAATTCGGGCGTGACTTAAGTCACAGCCTCTTGTGACTGCCTCTCGTACTCTGCTTCCGAGGCCTTATTAGATGGCAATACAGGCAGCTCTTCCCGGCCAAACCGAGGAAGCGCCCACCGAACAGCGGACGGACGCCTCCACGAAAACTGCGCAAACCAAGAAGAAGCTCATTCGCCGCAGCGACGTGGATCGCTCGCAATTGTATCGGCAGAGCTTCCAGGGGGCGTTCCTTCTCCTCAATCTGTGGCTCGGCGCGAAGTTCTACTTCTGGGTGCGCCAATTTGAAGTTGGCGTCGTCGACGCGAATTTGCGGCGCCCAGCGGGAGTTGAAGGCTGGTTGCCGATCGCCGGACTCATGAACCTGAAGTATTGGCTAATGAGCGGGCAGGTTCCCCATGTGCATCCGGCCGCGATGTTTCTGCTGGTCACCTTTCTTTCGATGGCCTTTCTCTTTCGCAAGGCGTTTTGCAGTTGGCTCTGCCCCATCGGTACGCTCTCCGAATATTTGTGGCGGGCAGGGAAGAAGCTCTTCAAACGAAACTTCTTTCTCCCGCGCTGGCTGGACCTGCCACTTCGTGGATTGAAATATTTCCTGCTAGGCTTCTTTGTGTGGGCAATTTCGACCATGTCGGTGGTGGGCATCCGCGATTTCATGCAGAGTCCGTATGGATTGATCGCGGACGTGAAGATGCTGAACTTCTTCCGGCACATCGGCGAGACCGGGCTGATTGTGCTCGGCGTGTTTGTGGTGGCGTCCGTGTTCGTGCCGAATTTCTGGTGCCGCTTCCTTTGTCCTTATGGAGCTCTTCTGGGGCTCAGTTCCTGGTTAAGCCCAACGCGCATCCGCCGGAACGCGGAAACCTGCATTGACTGCGCCAAGTGCGCGAAGGTCTGCCCTTCGGCGCTGCCAGTGGACAAGTTGGTGCAAATCCGCTCGGTGGAGTGCACCGGCTGCCTTGAATGCGTCGCGGTCTGCCCGGCGCAGGACGCTTTGGCGATGAGCCTTCCGAAAACTCTGCCCGCCAAGCCCAAGCCAGTTGCGCTTCCAGCCTGGGCCATGGCAGCGGGTATCGCCGTCTTATTCCTGGGTGTGGCAGGGTTTGCCAAAGTGACCGGCCATTGGGAATCGCCGATTCCGACCAGCGTTTATGAGCGGCTCGTCCCCCACGCGGATCAGGCCGCTCACCCGATGCCCGGGAGGTAAACACGATGAATGCAACGCCACAACAAACTCCGAATCAAATGGCAGACACGGAGGTTGTGCGGCTAGGCGACCTCGTGAACTATCAGCAAGGCGCGGTGGTCAGCCGCACACTGATCAAACGCCAAACCGGAACGGTCACCGCCTTCGCTTTTGATGCCGGGCAAGGATTGAGCGAACACACCGCGGCCTTTGATGCGCTTGTTCAGATGATCGAGGGAAGTGCAGAAATCACAGTGTCTGGCACGCCATTTCGTATCGAGGGCGGCCAAGCTATCCTGCTGCCTGCCAATCAGCCACACGGCCTCACGGCACTGACGCGCTTCAAGATGTTGCTCACGATGATCCGCTCTTGAATCAGGCCACCTAGGCGAAACGACAGGCCGAGAAAACCAAATCTCGAGTAGGGAGACAAAAGGAAAGGCGGTGCTCATCGGCTGGGGGGAGGATGGAGCACCGCCTTTGTGAGTTAAGGATACGGATCCCTGGGGACTGGCTTCCGTTCCTTATGGAGAAATCAACCTCGCACGGTCAGAACAGGGCAAGTTGCCTTGGTGACCACGTTATACGCAATCGTCAAGGGGACATGGCCGGCGAGACTCTTCCTCGGCTTGGCACCCATGACGATCAAATCCGCTTTGCATTCCCGCGCAGCGATCAGGATTTCTTCGACCGCAGTCCCAAAGGTGACGCGAAATTCCGGCTTGCACCAGTTTTCGGTGCCCTGCGGCATCAGCTTTTTCATCCGCACGACGTTGATTTCGCGCTGGCGCGCCACGCTCTCTTCCGTGTAAGCTGCGGCACTCTCGATAACGTGAAGCAGAGTGATGTGGGCGTTGTGTTCTTGTGCCAACGAAAAGGCATGGGCCGCCGCCTTCTCCGCACCGGACCCAAAATCCGTCGCAAACAAAATGTGGTGCAGGTCGACTTCCTTCCGCGTCTCGCCCTTGACTGCCGGTCCCACGGTGAGCACGGCGGTGTCCGCCTGGCGGAAGATCTCCTCTGCAACTGAGCCGATTAGGATTTTCTGTACCTTGCCGCGGCCGTGCGTCCCGGTGACCACCAAGTCCACCTCGTGTTCGACGATCAGCTTCTCCAATGTGGGCCAAACGTTCCCTTCTTCCAGGAGCACTTCGTGGGGCACGCCGCGGAGCTTCCCGGAGATCAGGATGTCAGTGATGCCTTCCTCGGCCGCCTGGCGAACTTTCTCGTAAGTTGCCTGAGCAAGTTGCGGCTCGGCGAACTGGAACGGATCCGGGGTGATGATGTGGGTAAGATAAATCCGCGCGTCATAGCGGCGCGCCAGCGCAATGGCATAGTCCAGTGCCCGGTCAGACACTTCCGAAAAGTCGGTGGTGACAAGGATTTTGGTCAGAGACACTCGTTTGCTGACGTCAACTGCAGTTTTATCCTTTGACTCCGCAACCTGCGGCATGACTCCCTCCTCCAAAACTCGCGCAATCCACGCTCTGGACCTCTACCTTTATCCCCGTTCTTGAGGAGTGCACGTACCGTACCAGATACCTTGCTCGCGGCTCGTTCGAAATAAAGGATTTGCTGGCCGTTTTTCGCTGTCGAAGCAGAGCACTGGGCCATCTGCCGCAGAAATCTGCGCCGAAAGACCTAACAATGTGTGGAAAGAACAACTTGAGAGGGGACTGCGGAGCGAACATTGCTGAAAAAATCCGCTCCAAAAACAAAGGCAGCGGCCAGCTATTTCCTCGCCCGTCTAGCGGGCTTTCGCGGTCGACTTACTGACGCTTCGTTGCAGTCGTGCTGGCCGCTGCCAAAATCTTTATTGTGGGCGTCCCTTATCACGACGTATCCTTTCGAGCCTTCACCGCGAGCCCGACCGTCGGAAAAGGAACGCCCACTGCTCAACTTTTCGACAATCGCTCCATTGCCTAATTGTTGAGCAAAGTGGAGATATGCACCTAAGCTTCCTTTTTTCAGGTTCCTGTGAGTTTTGTAACTGACTGGAAATAAGAGCCTTAAAAAGTTACGCACGGCTGTTACGCGCAGGGATTTTCAACGAATGCGAGTTTTCACTCTCCCACGGGGAATCTCACACACTGCCTACTCTGGTCTGACCAAGGCGCAGAACCGTCACGAGTTCGTTGGGGCGGCGGGCTCTTCTTCTTCGCTGTGGGACAGTCCGAACTTCTTCATCTTGTAACGCAAAGCGTCGCGGCTGATGTTCAGAAGCTTCGCTGCTTTAATCTGATTGCCGTGCGATTGATGCAGGGCAAGCTCCACCAGTGCGTGCTCCACGTCCTCGAGAGAGGTTCCTCCCTCCGGGATGGAGAGCGGAGGCAATCGGCGCTTCCCGCCAGCCGCGGGTGCTTCCACAACCGGCGCCATAGCGCTCTCGGCCGCGATCGTCCCGCTGCGACCGCTCGCCACTGAAAACGGCAGGTCGTCAGGTTTTAGGAGGTTGCCCTCTTCCAGGATCATGGCGCGTTCCAGCGCGTTCTTCAATTCGCGCACGTTCCCCGGCCAGTCGTAGTTCAGCAGCAGGCGCCGTGTGTCCTCCGACAATCCCTGGACCGACTTCCGGAATTTGCGGTTGTAGTGCGCCAGGAAGAACTCCACGAGCGGAACCACGTCTTCCTTGCGCTCGCGGAGAGCCGGCAGGTAGATCGCGATAATCGCCAGTCGGTAAAAGAGGTCCTGGCGAAATCGCCCTTCGCGCACCTCCCGCTCGAGGTCGCGGTTGGACGCCGCGATGACCCGAACGTCCACCTGAATGTCCCGGACGCCGCCGACGCGGCGGATCACTTGATCTTCCAGGACCCGCAAAAGCTTGGCCTGAAGCAAGGGCGAGAGCTCCCCGATTTCATCGAGAAAAAGCGTGCCGCCGTCTGCCACTTCAAACAACCCCTTCTTCATGGCCTTGGCGTCGGTGAAGGCTCCTTTTTCATGGCCGAAGAGCTCCGCTTCCATCAAAGTTTCGGGGATGGCGGAGCAGTTGATGGCCACAAAAGGACGTTCGGCACGGGAGCTGTGGTAGTGAATGGCCTTAGCGACGAGATCTTTGCCTGTCCCGCTCTCGCCCTGGATTAGAATCGTGGTCGCTTCACTCGCCGCCACTTTGTAAACGAACTTCATTAATTCCGTGATTTTCCGGGACACCCCGATTACGTCGTGATAGCCCGCGCGCCGGCGCACCTCGCCGCGGAGTGACTCGACTTCCGTACGCAGGGCCCCTGCTTCCAGGGCATTCTGCAAGGTCACATTCAGCTCTTCGAAGTTGATCGGCTTACTGATGAAGTCGTAGGCCCCAAGCCGCAGCGCCGCCTTGACGTCGTCGAGCTGGGGGTCGGCGGTCATCATGATGATGCTGCGCGTCTCGCCCGCTTGCTTCAGTTTTTCGAGGACTTCCAGGCCGCTCAAATCGGGGAGGTGGACGTCGAGGAGCACCGCGTCGACGGTGTCGCTCTGAAGCATGCGCAGGGCCTCTTCCCCGGTTTCGGCTTCCAGCGTCTGAAAACCGAATTCCCCACACTTTTGGGTCAGCGCCCAGCGGACGAGCTTTTCGTCGTCAACTATCAAAATCCTCTTTTGGGGCATCTTCGTACTGTACCACTAATTCAGGATCCAGCTGTTTTCTGGGGTGCTTTCTTGGGCCTGTGCACGGGCAGCCAGACTTTGAATTGAGTGCCTTTGCCGGGAGTACTGCTTACATCGATCCTGCCGCCGTGGGACTCCACGATGCCCACCGCCAGGGACAATCCCAGCCCCGTGCCCTCACTTCGGGTGGTGAAGAAGGGCTTGAAAATTCGGGGCAGCGCGTCCGGGGAAATGCCCCGGCCCGTGTCCGTCACCTGGATCAGAGCGGCCCCGCCGTCCATTGCCAGGGCCACGCGAACTTCCCCCATCGCGGTAATCGCCTGAATGCCGTTCATCACCAGGTTCAGCACCACTTGCTGGATCAATGCCGGGTCATGCTCGACCAGCGGCAAGGCTGGAACCGGCTCGAACAAGACTTGAATGGGTTTCGTGCGGACCTGCTGGCGCGACAGCAATATCGCCTGTTCCACGGTTGTGTTCAGATTTGCAGGATGAATGTCCGGTGGCCTGGGCCGCGCGTAGGACAGCAGGTCGTTCAAGATCGCCTGGATGTGGAGGATTTCCCGCTGCACTTCCCCCATGACCGTCCGGCTTGGGCTGTGTGGGGGCAACTCCTTGCCCATGATGTCCACGACTCCCGCGATGCCCGCCAGCGGATTTCGGATCTCGTGCGCCAATCCCGCCGCCAGCTCTCCAATCGTAGCCAGGTGCTGAGCGCGAGCCATCTCGCGATTGTGCAACTCTTCGATCTCCTGGCGGTTCTCATCGAGCGTCTCGACCATTTCATTGAATTGACGCCCTAATTGGCCAACGTCATCTCTGCGTTTGGCGAACGCGACGCGCGAAGTCAGATCGCCTCGGCGCACTCGCGCAATGGTGTTCATCAACTCTTCCAGGGGGCGCTCGATGAGCACGAGCAGCACGGCGAGCAGCACAAAGCACAGCAAGATGGCCCCGCTTACCGCGGCGAAAAGGATCCACTGCACTTCGCGGACATCCTGCGAACGCAGCACCGCGAGGATCGCGCTGATGCTCAACAGGAGTACCGCCACGATCGGGATAAACACCTTCCACTGCCAGCGGATGCCTGTGGCCCAGCGCACGAATTGGGGCAGCTTCATGTCCGTATCACATCAAAGCTCACGTCTGTACGCAAGTCAGCAGGTGGTAACTGGACCGTTTCGTGGGCACAAGGCATCATTCGTCACACTCCCCGGACAATTTGCGCCAATGATTCCCAGCTTCTTCTAAAATCGAAGGCGTTTTGTCGTACTATGCCGGTGCAATTCGCAGTGCCGCTTCCCAAGGGGGGTGCTTGTGGCCGTTCCTGAAATATTTGACCTAGTGGTAATTGGCTGCGGACCGGCTGGAGAAAAAGGCGGAGCCCAGGCCGCATATTTCGGCAAGCGCGTGGCGATAATCGAGCGTGCTCCCGCGGTCGGAGGAAGCTGCATCAACACAGGGACCGTCCCCAGCAAAACACTCCGAGAGTCCGCGCTTTATTTCTCGGGCCTGAAGCAGCGCGGGCTTTACGGCATCGACTATTCCCTGAAAGAAAACCTCACCGTGCACGATTTCATGCACCACGAGCGCGCCGTCGTCGAGATGGAGCGGCAGCGCATCCTCAAAAACCTGGAACTGCACAAGATCGAACTGGTGCGGGGCCAGGCCTCGTTCGAGGATTCCCATACCGTTGCCGTCAGCGGCCTTGCTGGATTGCGGCGGTTACGTGGCAAAGTAATTCTCCTCTCGACCGGCTCAAAGCCTCACCGGCCCTTAGAAATCGCCTTTGACGATGTCCACACATTCGATTCCGACACGTTTCTGCAAATGGAACGGATTCCGAAGAGCCTCGCGGTGATCGGCGGCGGCGTGATCGGCTGCGAGTACGCCTCCATTTTCATGGCCCTGGGCGTGGACGTGACGTTGGTGGACGGCCGCGACAAACTACTGCCGTTTTTGGACGCGGAAATTTCCAATCGCCTGCGCGACCGTTTTCTCGCCCTTGGCATGCACCTCTGGTTCAACGAGCGGCCCGTCAAGGTGGAAAACCACGCTTCGGGAGCGCGTCTTACAATGAAGAGCGGCAAAAGCTTGGAGGTCGAGGCGGCTCTATTCGCCGCGGGTCGCCGCGCCGCAGTTGACGGCTTAGCGCTGGAAAAAGCTGGGCTCGCCATCAACGAGCGCGGCTACATCGGCGTTGATGAGAACTACCGCACCGCCGTGCCGCACATCTACGCCGCGGGCGACGTTATCGGCTTTCCTGCGTTGGCTTCCACATCCATGGAACAGGGCCGCGTCGCGGTCTGCCATGCCTTCGGCTTGAAGTACAAGCAGCGAGTTGCTTCGTTGCTTCCCATGGGTATTTACACCATCCCGGAAATTTCCGCCGCCGGCGAAACCGAGGAATCCTGCAAAGAGAAGGGGATTGACTACTGCGTTGGGCGCGCGCTTCACGAAAACAACGCCCGCGGGCACATCACCGGCGACACCGCCGGAATGTTGAAACTGATTTTTGCGCGAAGCGACTGCAGACTTCTCGGCGTAAGCATGATTGGCGAATCCGCCACCGAACTCATCCACATCGGCATGATGGTGCTCGATAACGGCTTGACCATCGACGAGTTCATCGAGCAGGTTTTCAATTACCCGACGCTCAGCGAGACCTATAAATACGCGGCCTACGATGGGCTCGGCAATCTCTCCGGCCATAAGCTTCGCGAAGGCTAGCGTCGCTTCGGGAACTCTGTCATCCTCGCTAACGGATTGACCATGAATTTCTTGCGACTTCTGCCGGTGTGGTTCTTGATCATGGCAACCCCCAGCTTGCTCATCCTGGCTTCAGGAAGGTCCTCACAGCAGGAGTCTGTTCCAGAGGCCTATCTCGGCTTTGATCGCAACGAGTACCCAGGAGACGACGCGCTGGCCACTCTGCGCAAGACTTTTTCGTTCACAAGCTACTGGCTCGGGCCTCCACCTGGAGAAAAAAGCAACACCTGGCTGGGCAAACGCGCAATATTGCAATCACATGGTTTTGGATTTGTGGTTCTGTTCAATGGCCGGGAGGGCCACAAACTAAAATCGGAAATTGATGCACGCCAAAAGGGGGCTCTCGACGCACAAACGGCGGCGAAACTCGCTCTTCAAGAAGGATTTCCCTCAGGCACGGTGATTTTCCTGGACATCGAAGAGGGCGGGCGATTGCCTGCCACCTACCATGAATACCTGAAGGCTTGGATTGATGAACTGGACGCCGCGAGATTTCGTGCGGGTGTCTATTGCTCTGCCGTGCCTGTGGACGAAGGCGCCGATGTCCGGATCACCACGGCGGAAGACATTCAAAGCCACCTCGTCGAACGAAAACTGGTCTTTTGGGTCTTTAACGATGCCTGCCCGCCTTCACCGGGCTGCACTTTCCGAAAAGACCCACCTGCTCCTTCGTCGAGCGGGTCGAACGCCGCGGCCGTTTGGCAATACGCGCAGTCGCCTCGCCGTAAGGACCGCACTTCGCGATGCACTGCCACTTATGCTGCCGACGGCAATTGCTATGCGCCCCGCGACTCTGCGCACAAGTGGTTTCTGGACGCGAATGTCGCGTCTTCACCGGACCCGTCCGGAATCAATTGAGCCTCATTCAGTTTGTCGGGTTGGAAGGAAACTTCAAGTAGGGCAGGCGGACACCGTTGATGGAAATCTGATCTGCGCGAATTTGTGTCGGTGCTTCGAAGCCGGCGGCGCCTCCCGCGGTCACATAGTCATCCTGTTCCACGCCGTCGCCGCTCACGCCGAGTCCACCAACCAGCGCGCCGTTGCGATAAAGCCCCACGCTTCCCGGAAAGAAAATGATGCCGCTCTTGTTGTTGTTCGGCGGGCCAGTTTGGAAGCCTTGGGTGCAAGGATTTGCCACGTCCTGCAAGTACAAATTAAAGAATGGTCCCGGGGAAGAACCATCGATGCCCGGAGGAAAAAGCGGTTGCGCGCCAAAGCCGATGGTGCGGGTCGTGACCGCCGTCCCCATGGGAACCTGATTCAAATCGGTGGCGGTGCGGGTCGCGCTGTTGAAGTACACCATGTTGCGCGCCTTCGTGGCGGCCACGTCAATGCTAAACACGGTGGAATCCGTCATCCGGCGCAGGCCAATAATCGTTCCGTCGAGATCCGCGACGGCGATTACCATTTTCGTCCTGGATCCGATCGGCAAGCGAATCACCGCGCGGGTCTGGCTCGCGGTTGCCTCGGCATTGCCCAGGATTTGTTGCACGTCCGCAGCGCTGAGCCCTCCAAGGGGTCCGGCCACAGGAGCGATCAAATCACCTTCGGGCGGCTGGCCAGCGCTCGCTGTGGGTCCGGTGAGAAACGTTCCCGTAAACGAGCCGGAATTCACCCCCGCCGGAACTGTCGTCTGCTGCACGAATGGAAGCGCAATTCCGTTGACGTACACCACTCCCGGCGACGCAGGTGTCGGACCGAAGCCATTCGAGGTTGCCGCGGTGTACGCCACATACTCGGCGACGTCGGGCGAAACTCCCGCCACGCCGACGCCACCCACAACGACGCCATTTCGGAAAATGGGCACACCGCCTGGATTCACCACACTAGGGTCGCTGTCATTTAAGTCCGCTTTGCCGGTGATAATGCCAAGTCCCGTCCCGCCTCCGAGTGCCAGCGAAGGCTGAACGCTTTGACCCGGCAGATAGTTGGTTGTCAGGGTGCAGCCGCGGTTTGTATTTTCGATTCCGTAGAGCGCGGCGTTGCTGGTGTTCGTCACGCCCGGCGGAAAATGAATGCCACTGATGAAGCGGACCGTGCGCGAAGAGAGCGGCGCCTGGTCATTGCTGAAGAAAGCGGCGGTACGGGCCAGCGCCACTGCGAGGTCGTTAACGTCTACAGCCGCGCCGAAATTTCCCGCCGCCGTTGTTCCAGCGGTTGGCTTGCGGTACACGGCGAGCACGCTTCCGCCGCGATCCACCACCGCGATCACCATACTTGTCGCATCGGCGGCCTGAGCGGCGGCTTGCACAAGATTCTGGACGTCCGAAACGCTCAAAGCAGCCGCAGTCGGCGCCGGCGCAGTTCCTCCCGTACTTGTCGTCACACCACCACAGCCGATGACGAGCACGGCAAGTGCGGCCGCCAGGCCGAGGGCCAGCACCATCCCCAATGCGAGTGTTTTGCGCCTTTGCTTATAAGCGCGGCGGGATTCGACAGGTTTTCTGAGCACATGCTCCATGATGGGCGTACTCTCGTTGTTAACACACGGCACAACGGCCGGACAATTGACTCTTACGCACGTGCTTCCTGAAGGTGACTCTCGCGCGGCACTCCGGGGACGTAATCGAATATTCGCACGCGAAACGAAAAAAGGTTGCTGTACCGCCCCGATTCCGGTGTAGTTATCGGAGATTTCTGAGACTCATACGGCTTCCACGTCTGAACCGAATGCGCCTTTTCGCTCCGCCCAAGTCGCGTCTCGCCCTTCCGGGGCTCATGGCGAGTTTCTTGCTCGGTTCGCTGAGCGTGCTGTCGCTCGGCGCGCAAACAGCTGACTCCCCACAAGCGCCTTCGGTGAAGATCTCGCAGGAAGCGGCTCCGCCAAGGCGCATTCCGCGCGAACAGGCTCTATCCACCGCTGCGCTCGAAGGCATTGTGCGCGAGCAAATGTCCGGCGGCCCTGCGCGTCCGATTGCCGGAGCGCGCATCACGCTGCGCAACACAGACTCAGATCAAACAGCCACGGCGATCAGTTCCGGCGAAGGCGTTTTTCGGCTATTCCCCATTGCGCCCGGTTCCTACGAGATTCGGGTTGATGCGGCCGGCTACAAGAGTCTGGTCATCAAAGGGGAGTCCTTCGCTGCAAACGAAGTGCTGACACTGGAGATTGTGCTAGTTCCCCAGGCGAGCGAGGAGGCCAGCTCTCGCTTGCCGCGCCAGCCCGATCTCGGCCCGCCACTACCGCCGGAAGCGGCAGCTTCCTCGGGTAGCTACCGTGAGTTCCGCCACCGCTTGGATGCGGATCCGAATTACATCCTTGAACTCGCTCCTGATGTTTTGCCTCCAGCAGCGGACGTATTCCACGCCGTGCCCAACCGTTGGAAATTGTCCCAGCCGAGTTATCGCCGCTACGCTTCGCCGGGTGAGTACATCTATGTGAAGCCGCGCTGGTACGACCCTTTCAATCACAATCGCTTCAAGGGCGACGAGCCGATCTGGCCGGAGGTTTTCGGCCAACAAGTGTTCTTGAATTTTACAGGGACGGCAGAGACCTTTCTTGACGGCCGCCGCGTGCCCACCCCCAGCGGCGTGAGCGCGGCGCAACCGGGCAGCGCGAACTTCTTCGGAAACGGCAACCAACTCTTCCTCGACCAGACTTTCCGCTTCTCCTTCGACCTCTTTCATGGGGACACTTCGTTCAAGCCGGTCGATTGGCGCATCCGCGTCACCCCGGAAATCAGCTTGAACTACCTCAACGTGCACGAACTTGGCATCGTCAGCCCAGACGTTCGCAAGGGCACTACGCGCTTCGATGATCACCTCGGCTTGCAGGAAGCCTTTTTCGAGTACAAGCTGCGCGACCTGAGTCACAATTTCGATTTCGTTTCTGCGCGCGCCGGCATTCAACAATTCAACGCCGATTTTCGCGGCTTTCTGTTCGTTGACGAGCAACCCGGCCTGCGGGTGTTCGGGAATCTGCGCAGCGACCGCATCGAATACAACGCCGCCTACTTCAATTTCCTCGAGAAGAACACCAATAGCGGGCTGAACACATTCGAGCGTCGCGGCCAGCAGGTGGTCCTCGCCAACGCCTACCTTCAGGATTTTTTCTTTCCCGGGTACACGGCCGAGTTTGTCGGCGCCTGGAACAAGGATGATCCGAGCATCCACTTCGATGACAACGGCTTCCCAGTGCGGCCCGCTCCCATCGGAAACGTGGTCAACCAAGGTTCCGGTGCCATTCCACACGGCATTCGTGTCGGCTATATCGGCTGGCTGGGCAGCGGGCACATCAAGCGGCTCAATCTCACGCATGCGTTTTACGAAGCCGCGGGCAAAGACACGTTTAACCCGATTGCCGGGCGCAGCGTCACGGTCAATGCGCAGATGGCTGCGGCGGAAGTCTCCCTCGATCGCGACTGGATTCGCTATCGTGTCTCGGCGTTTTGCGCATCGGGAGACGCCAATCCGCGCGATGGCCGCGCCCGCGGGTTCGACTCTATTGTGGACCTCCCCAATTTCGCCGGCGGCATCTTCAGCTTCTGGAATCAGCAGGCCATTCGCCTGACGGGCAGCGGCGTGGCGCTAACTCAGGAAGGCAGCCTCCTGCCAAACATGCGTTCCAGCAAGGAAGAAGGCCAGGCCAATTTCGTCAATCCAGGGATTTTTCTTGTGAACGCGGGCGCGGACATCGAAATCACGCCCAAGCTGAAAGGCTTCGCGAATTTCAATTTCCTGCGCTTCATGCGTACGGAGCCGATCGAATACATTCTGTTTCAGTCGCCGATCCACCACACCATCGGCGATGATCTTGGCATCGGCGTACAGTACCGGCCGCCGCTCTCGGAAAATCTTGTCCTGACAGGGGGCGCATCCATGCTTCAGCCGGGCCAGGGGTTTCGCGATATTTATACAGGCCGGACGCAATTTTCCGTTTTCGGCCTGGCGAAGTTCACGTTTTGAAGGGTGAGGGAATGCAGCGATTGCAAAATCTCGTGAAATGGTCAGAGAAAGGCCCGGCAAATAGCCGTTCGCATTTCCTCGTTTTTCTCTTGCTTGCCATTACGTTCGCCCTTCTCTTTCTTGCAACGCGAGCGTCCACTTCAATCGCTTCGGCACAAGAGCAGCAAGGCGTGTTGCGGGGAGAGTCCGAGGAGGAGGCGGTCCGCAAATCGGCGGGCTGCATCACCTGTCACACAGCCACGGATGAACCGACGATGCATCCCTCGAAGGGAGTGCATCTCGGCTGCACCGATTGCCATGGCGGCAACGCGACCGTCGCGATCGCGGTGGGAACGGCGTCTAACTCACCGGATTACAACGCCGCGAAGGAAAAGGCGCACGTACAGCCGCGTGATCCCATTTTCAAGCAGCGCTCGGCACTTCCGGAGCGCGTCTACACAAAATGGCTGCGGGAGTCGCCCGAGTACATCAAGTTCGTGAACCCCGGCGATCTGCGGGTCGCCGCGGAAACCTGCGGCAGCTCCGGCTGCCATCCAAACGAGACGCGCGCGGTTTCGACCAGCATGATGACCCACGCGGGATTTCTCTGGGGCGCGGCGCTTTACAACAACGGCGGCATTCCGTTCAAGAACACGCGTTTTGGTGAGAGCTACGACCGCAACGGCACGCCGCAATCCCTCAAGACAATTCCGGCGCCGTCTCCCGAGGAAACGCGGGCGAAAGGCGTCATGCCCGAATTGACGCCGCTCTATCGCTGGGAAGTTTCGCAGCCGGGCAACATTCTCCGCGTCTTTGAGCGTGGCGGCCACAAGAAAGCCGAGATTGGGAATCCGTCCCGCGAGGAAGAGCCTGGCAAGCCGGACGACAAACTCAGCGACCGGGGCCTGAGCACGGAATTGCGCACCGATCCCGTGTTCCTGGGGCTGCAGAAGACTCGCCTGCTCGATCCCATCCTCTCGTTCCCTGGGACCAACGATCATCCCGGCGATTACCGTTCCAGCGGCTGCTCCGCTTGCCATGTGATTTACGCGAACGACCGCGATCCCGCGCACTCCGGTCCTTACGCGCAATACGGTCATTCGGGATTCAGCGCTTCCGCGGATCCAACGATTCTCAAAAACGAGGCCGGCCATCCCATCAAGCATGCTTTTACCCGGGCGATCCCCTCCAGCCAATGCATGATCTGCCATGTCCATCCCGGCACAAACATGGTCACCACTTATTTCGGGCTTACGTGGTGGGACAACGAAATCGATTCGGACAAAATGTATCCGCCGCAGCAGCACAATCCTTCCGAAGCGGAGCGCTATCAATCCTATTTGCGCAATCCGGAGGCTGCTGCCGCGCGCGGCTTATGGGGAGAGGAAAAGTTCCTTGAACAGACCGGCAGCCCCGAATTCAACGCGCAATTGAAGACCACGCACTTCGCCGATTTTCACGGCCATGGCTGGATTTTTCGCGGCGTCTACAAGCACGACCGCAAAGGGAACTGGCTCGACAAGGACGGCAAGGAAATCGCCTTCGATGACCCGCAACGCTTCGAGAAAGCGGTTCATCTGGCCGACATTCATCTCGAAAAAGGCATGCAGTGCGCGGATTGCCATTTCGAGCAGGACAATCACGGCACGGGAAAAATCTACGGCGAACCGCGCGCCGCGGTCGAGATTGATTGCGTGGATTGTCACGGCACGATTCGTCAGAGAGCCGCGCTCGTGACTTCCGGCCCCGCGGCTCCGGAGCCGCTTCGTCCCGGTGAGCCGCGCGGGTGGCATCTCGAAACTCTGCACACGCCGTGGGGGATGCGGCGCTTTGAATGGCGCGGCGAGAAACTCATCCAACGTTCGATGACGGATGAAAAGACGGAGTGGGAAATCGTGCAAACCAAAGACACGATTACTCCGGGCAATGTGCATTTCAGCTTGAAATCGTTCCGCGCAAAGCTGATGGGCAAGGATAATTCAGCTCTTTCGCAAGCTCCCGCGGACGATGTGCCGTTGGCTCATGGGAATTCCTCGATGACCTGTTACGCTTGCCACACTTCCTGGACTCCCACCTGTTTCGGTTGCCACCTGCAGATGACCGCCAACGCCCGCCGACCGATGCTGCACAACGAAGGGCTCACTACCCGGAATTACACCAGCTACAACTTCCAGGTATTGCGAGACGACGCGTATTTTCTCGGAGTGGATGGCACAGTGACCGGCCACCGCATCGCACCGGCGCGCTCCTCTTGCGCGGTTCTCGTCAGCTCACAAAATACAAATCGCGAGTGGCTCTACTACACGCAGCAGACCATCTCCGCTGAAGGCTTTTCCGGCCAGGCCTTCAGCACCTATGTGCCCCACACAGTCCGTGCGAGAGAGACTAAGGAATGCTCGGATTGCCACGTCTCCGCCGCGAATGACAACAACGCCTGGATGGCGCAGCTCCTTCTGCAAGGAACGAACTTCATGAATTTCATGGGCCGCTACGTTTACGTGGCCACGGGCAAAACAGGATTCGAGGCCATCGCCGTTGCGGAGCACGACGAACCAGAGGCAATTTACGGCAGCGACTTGCAGCGCGTCGCCTATCCGGACAACTTCAAGCGCTTCGTCGCGCACAACCGGCAGCTCTCCGCTGTGGCTGGTCACACAGGCAACGTGCTCGACATCCAGGCTCGCGGCGAATACGCCTATGCGGCGACGGGCAAAGGCGGGTTGCGCATCTACGACATCGCGAACATTGACAACAAAGGATTCTCCGAACGCATCACCACCGCGCCAGTCTCGCCCTTCGGCCAGCGCTTCTATCTGCCGACGAAAAATGCGGTAGCCGTGGCATCGCCAACGACCTTAGGTGTCGATCCTCTGCGCACGCGCCTCCCGGAAAATGAAGAGCAGCCCATCCATCTCCTTTACGGCTTCCTCTATGTCGCGGACAAAGAAGAGGGCCTGGTCATCGTCGGTAATCCAGACTTGAAGTCGAAGAGTCCCGGCGTGGGCACGCTTCTCGACGGCAATCCAACGAATAACTTTCTGAAACGCGCGCTGGCGTTCAATCCAAATGGAGTTCTCGCCGGTGCGCGGCGTATCACGATCGCCGGGGCGTTCGCTTACGTTCTTACGGACAAAGCGCTCGTTGTCGTTGACCTCGACAATCCCCTCGCCCCCAAAATCACTGCGACGATCGGGGCCCCAGACCTGAACGATCCGCGCGCGATTGCCATCCAGTTCCGCTACGCCTTCGTTGTGGACCGCGACGGCATGAAAGTTCTCGACGTGACTGACCCGGCACAGCCCAAGCCTGTCGCCGGCGCCCTCGTGCCGCTCGAAGATGCCCGCAACATCTACGTCGCGCGGACCTACGCGTACGTTTCCGCAGGCAAACAAGGATTGGCGATTGTGGACGTGGAACATCCCGCCGCGCCCAAGCTCGACCAATTCTTTACCGGCGATGGCCAACTCAACGATGTGAACGACGTCAAAATCGGCATGGTTGCCGGCAGCGCCTTCGCGTTTGTCGCCGACGGCAAAAATGGCTTGCGGGTACTACAAATCATTTCGCCTTGGGACGACCCCGCGCATTTTTCCGGTTTCGGCCCGCGCCCAACGCCGAAACTCATCGCCACCGCCCGCACGAAAGGCCCAGCCGTCGCCATTTCCAAAGGCATTGATCGCGACCGCGCCGTGGACGAATCCGGGAACCAACTTGCCGTATTCGGCCGCCGCGGCGCGCGTCCCTTGAATCGTGCCGAAACCCAGCACCTGTATCTCCACAACGGCCAGCTCTACACTGTTACTGACGAGCCGGTGGAGCGCCCCTACTCTGCTCAAGCCTCCTCAACGTCAATAGGCTGGTTTGATCGTGCAAGGGCCTGGGTGAGCGGTGCAAAGTAGGTTCCAGTACCCATTGGGCATTTATCGCTTTTTCTTCGCATGAATTTTTCTTCTGGCGTGCCCCTCTTGGGCCCTCATTCTGCCATGTTGCAATCTACTAAAACCTGTATTATTAGCACGTTACGAGAATCTCAAATCTCATGAACAGCTCACGATTCGTTCACGCTTTCTATGCATAGCACACATCAAAATTATGCGTAGGAGGCTGTCCGCGAAACCGGCTAGGTTTGAGTATGTGGGGATTTTTCGAGCCGCCAGTCCGGCTCGCGCCCGCAACCCGCGGGCAAAGAGAGGAGCAAGACCCCTATGGCACAGCAGTATCTTCTGGCCAGCGATTTTGACCAGACGCTCAGCTTCAACGACTCAGGCGTCGTTTTGAGCGACCTAATCGGCTTTCATGCCTTTGACGAAAAGGTCAAAGGTTTGTCCAAGCTCAGCCTGGTCCAGCAGGGCGCTGAGCTTTCTTATTTGATTTTGCACGATCCGGGCTTCCGCAAAGTTCGTCGTGAGCACCTCATCGAGACCGGCAAGCGCATCCGCTTGAAGCACAATGTGGCGCTGTTCGCGCGCTCACTCGACAGCTTAAGCGACGGCTTCAAAATTTCCTTCTACGTGATTTCCGCTGGGCCACAGGAGATCATCGAGTCGGCGCTCGAAGGCATTGTGCCTCCGGAGAACATTTTCGGGACGCGCTTCCGGTTCAACCCGTCCAACGGTGAAGTCGAATCCATCATCCGTGCTTCGGCGGGATGGGGCAAAATCACCGTTCTCGAAGAGCTTCGCGCGAACCTGGGCATCAGCCACGACCACATCATCTACATGGG
>DASPTY010000030.1:0-12651 GCA_035623175.1 Candidatus Limnocylindrales bacterium
CGAGCGCCGGAGTGCGGGAAGAGGGAGCGCGTGCAAGGGAGGTCTTCCTCGGGGCGAATGGAGTCGATCTCGTAATCCACTTTATTGTTTTTGGTTACGATGGCGAGCAAACGGATGCGATGGACCGAGCTGCTTGCGGGGCCCAGCTTCGGAAACCACACGCGCAGCTCGAACCAGGCAAAGTCTGCGAGATAGACAATGAGCAGGAGACCGACGAGGAGGAGAGCGGCGCGACGGGGAGAGAAGGGCGAATTAGAGGAAGCGGACATAGCAAGGCTAATGAGAATTGTGCCCGAGGAACGGGAGAAGGCAAAGGGGTGAGTGCGCGGGAAGACGCAGAAGAGGGAAAAGGCGCAGGAGAAGACGGTAGGATGAGAGAAAAATGTTGAGGGCAAGGAGGATAGACAATATGCCACCTGGCGCGACAAGTGCTCCCATATTAAGTGGACTAGTGTGGCGTGGGGTGAACCTTCACGCAACTGCCAGGTCCATTCCCGTTCCTGTTCTACCCCACGCCCCTAGAAAAGCGATCACAAAATACCAGTGTGCTCGTGCCGGAGCGCGAGCCAGAATCCAAGGAAGCAGCGACGGACACTGCTACAGCTTATTTGGCACGTTTAAACGGCTGGCTGAACGCTGAGGCGAGAAGGCGCATCAGAGCCGCACACTTTTCTCGGGTCCATTTCTCTGGAACGGCTCATGCGGCTCCGCAGGCAATAGCTCTTGGGGGAGGTGGTCATGAGGATGCTGATCGGAGTGGATGGGTCAAAATCCTCGGATGCTGCCATTCAGGAGGCGGCGCGCCGGCCTTGGCCTGAGGGTTCCGAATTTAGCGTAGTAACCGTTGTGGACCCTTTCTTCTTCACGCGAGCCCCGGCCCTTCTGGAAGAAGCAAAAAAGAACACGATGCAGTCGCTCGAGGAGCAGGCCAAGCCGTTGGTCGAGGCGGGATGGCGAGTGAGCGCGGACGTGATTCTGGACAATCCACGGCATGCGCTACCCCGGGTGGCGAGCAAATGGAAAGCTGACCTGATTTTGCTGGGCTCGCACGGACGCGGGGCGATGGGGAGATTGCTGCTGGGGAGCACGGCGCAGGCCGTGTTGAGACATGCGACGTGCTCTGTCGAGATTGTGCGGAAGCCACGCGGGAAGGAGAGCGCAGAGGGAGGCATCCGGGTGCTGATTCCCACGGATGGCTCGGAGTATGCCGATGCGGCAATGCAATCGGTCGCGGAGCGGCCGTGGCCGAATGGAAGTGAGTTCCTGATTGTCGCGAGCCCCGAGTATCCGGTGCTGGCTGGAGAATACCCGTATTTCCCCACGGAACACCTGGACGTGGTGATGAAGAGCGGGCGGGAACATGCCAACGAGTCGGCGAAGTCGGGCGCGGGGCTGCTTGCGAAGACGGGGTTGAAGGCGAGCAGTTTGGTGACAGAAGTGCCGGACTCGCCGGCACAGGCGATTCTTGCCGCGGGAGAAGCGTGGAAGGCAGATCTGATCGTGATGGGATCCCACGGTAGGCGGGGATTCGACCGAATCATCCTGGGAAGCGTATCGGAGACGGTGGCGCTGCATGCGACGTGCTCGGTGGAAGTGATCCGGAAGCCGCTGGCGGTGCTGTAACGCAGATTTTGCAGGCAGGCACTGTCGGGCGGGCGAATGAAAAGATATCGCTACAGACGGGAATCAGCTGCGTAGACGTGCTGAATTCACGCGTGATGCGGCTAGAGAAGCGCGCGCTCCTGGCTGCTGTGGGCCGGGGTGGCCGCGAAGGTGCAATCCACAATCTGGTTGATTGCGTAAATTGACTCCCGCTCGCAGGAACGGCAACGAAGAACAAAAACGCGCGAGATCAGGCGGAACTGCTCGTCATTCGGATCGTGCTGCCCGTGGCATTCACTATCCTTCCGAAGCACGATGCCGGGAATGCGGACTGGCTTGCCACAGTGGCGACAGAGAACTCCACGGAAATGGGCGGAAGTTGCTACAGCAGACATGAGAACAGCTCCTTGGGGACACACACTGGACCGAGCGAAGACGGAGCATACCGGAATTCCAATGAACGTGTCTACCGGTAGAATAAGTTATGGTGGGATAAAGAAAAGTGATGGGAGTCACATTGGCAATTTGTCCTAAGTCATTGGTGGAAAAGAACTTCTAGTCGTTGCAAATCAACGAAAAAGGGACTCCTTCGAGGAAGGCGTGGAGCAGGGCAAGGCCGAATTTTCCACAGGATTTGAACGCCCTTGCCGCAGGCAATCTCGGGCTCGCCCCGAGCTCTGAAGGCTCGGTGACGGCTGTCTGTTTGAAGCGCTAAAGGAGGAGGTCCGAACCTTTTGCAGGGACGAAGGCGCTTAGTTAACGCTTTTTCCTTTGTAGGTTCCCGCGGCGCTCATTTGCTGAGATTCTCGCTTTGACGATTTTCTTGACCAGAGAGGCCGGCAGGGGATTTTCAGGCGAAAAATGGATGGTCGCCCCGGAGGTTTTGAACGGTTTCAGCTCGGAACGAAACGGTTTGAGAATCGCCTCTTTGCCGGGAACGAAGAGGCTGCAGTGGTTGACGAATGCGGCGAAAAAAACCAGGGGCCCGTGATATTTGAAAACCGGGATGCGGTAACTGATAGCCTCCTCGGCCTTCGGAGCGGCGGCCTTGATGGCTTTGCGAATCTTCTCGAGCGTCAGGCGCTGGTCATCGGGAAGGGTCGCGAGATAGCTATCCACATCATTTGCAGGAGCGCCTTTTTTCATCTCAGTTGACGCTTCCTTTCATGGAGTGTTCGTAGATGGACTGAAATGGGTGGAGTGAAACTTGGTGGAGCCGATGGGATTCGAACCCACGACCTCCTCGATGCCATCGAGGCGCGCTCCCAACTGCGCCACGGCCCCACCGATGGACTAATTCATGTTAGCACAACACTGATAGTGAAACTACGGGTGGGTCAGTGCCACGTTTCACTTCGCGGACTCGATGAGAAAGTTCTTCAAGATGAGATCACGCAGAATTTCCGTCACTTGTTCCCAACGAACGAGACGGTAACTTCTCCGGTGTGGGTCAGTATCTTCAGTTTGCAGGCCGCCTTGGCGTCGATGGTCTTCGTCACAATTTCAGTCCAGTACTTCCCGAGGAGTTCGATGGCGATGTTGCTGCTGCCCGCCCCGTAGGTAGTGGAATCACACCGGGTACATGGGACTTGACAAAGCGAGTTACCATGGTACTTTGGTACATAGTTACCTTGACCACAAGGAGGAACTATGATCGAAGTCGAACGGGTCCAGACCGGAGTACGCATGGAAAAGAGGTTGTTGAAGGTTCTGAAGGGATTTGCGGAGTTGAAGGACATCACGCTCGGCGATTTGCTGGAGGGCATCGTGCTGCATGCCTTCGAAGGCAAGGCGCCGTTCGGCAAGGAGTCGTTGGTGCAAATCGGAGAGCTGAAGAAGATCTACGGGATGACGCTTAAGGCTAGCGACAGCCACAAGCTGACGGAGAAGGCATCGTAAAAGCAGTCGTAAGTCGCCAGTCGGGAGCCTGGAACCGAGGACTGGAAGCTGTCAGCTTTCACAACACGCGGCGGGGCGGGCGAGGTTGCTCGCCCCGTTTGCTTTTGCGCCCTGTCACTGGCCATTCACGGAGAATTCAGTACAATGCAGGAATTATGGCGAAACTAACCTTTTTGGGTGCAGCAGGCTGTGTTACGGGATCGAAGTATCTAGTGGAAGCGGCGGGAAAGAAGCTCCTGGTGGACTGCGGGCTGTTCCAGGGCACGGAGGAGTTGAAGGAGCGAAACTGGAAGCCGCTCCCGATTGATCCGAAGACGATTGATTACCTGGTGCTGACACACGCGCACTTAGACCACACGGGATGGTTGCCGGTGCTGGTGCGGGACGGCTACAACAGACCGATTTACGCGAATCCGGCGACGATTGAGCTGGCGGGGCTATTGCTGAAAGACTCCGGCCACCTGCAGGAAGAAGAAACCGAGGACGCGCAGAAGCACAAGTGGAGCAAGCACGCTCAGCCACGCGCTCTCTACACCAGCGAAGACATTGATCCGGTGCTTCGCTTGCTGAAGCCGATGCCGCGAAGCGGCGGCTTCGACGTTTCACCAGAGTTCCACTTTGAGTCGTACGACGCGGGGCACATTCTCGGGTCGTCCAGCCTGGAACTGACAATCACGGAGAATGGAAAGAAAACCGTGGTGGTGTTTTCGGGGGACATCGGGAGATACGACCAGCCCATCTTGAACGATCCGAAGCCTCCGGCGGCAAAGCAGATTGATTTGTTGCTGTGCGAATCGACGTACGGGGACCGCGAACATCAAGCGGGCGATCCGCTGCAAATGCTGGGCGACGTAGTGAATCGGGTGGTGAAGCGAGGCGGGTCCATCGTGATTCCGGCGTTTGCCATTGGGCGCACGCAAACGTTTATGTACTACCTGCGGCAGCTTGAAAATTTGCAGCGCATACCGAAAGTACCGGTGTATGTAGACAGCCCCATGGCGCTGAGCGCGACCGACTTGTACTTGAAGCATAAAGAGGATCACGA
This sequence comes from Candidatus Limnocylindrales bacterium, assembly GCA_035623175.1. GTDB lineage: Bacteria > Acidobacteriota > Terriglobia > Acidiferrales > UBA7541 > Acidiferrum. The sequence continues at coordinate 4,547 of DASPTY010000030.1, forward strand.
CCTGCAGTTCGCCCGGGACGAACAGAACGGCGGAGATCCGCTTAACGTGCACGAATTCCATCTGGCGCGCAGCGTGGAGGAATCGAAGCAGATCAACGACGTGAAGACGCCATGCATCATCATTTCGGCAAGCGGGATGATCACGGGCGGACGCGTCCTGCATCATTTGGCGCATCGTCTGGGCGACGCGAGGAATTGCGTCATCCTTGCGGGATTCCAGGCCGAAGGAACGCGCGGAAGGGCGCTGGAGGAAGGTGCGAAGTCGCTGACCCTGTTTGGGCAGGTGGTGCCGGTGCTAGCGGAAATTGTGAATATGGGGCAATTCTCCGCGCACGCAGGCAAGAGTGAATTATTGCGTTGGATGACGGGCTTGCAGGTACCGCCGAAGAAAGTCTGCTTGACACACGGTGAGCCACAGGCGGCACAGTCACTGCAGCAAGCCGTGGCCTCGAATTTTCGATGGAACGTGTCGGTGGCGAGATACCTCGACACCATCGAGATTTGAAGTTGTCGAAATTCCGGCCTGCGCGACAGCATTTCAGCGAGTGACACTCTGTGGCCTGAATTCCCAAAAGTGGGAATTTCTTCAATGGATCGCGTTGCGTCCCTGCAAGGGAGGGTATGAGAATGCTCTGTGAAATCTGCCGGGAACGAAGAAACATTTGGGCGGGAAGATACGTCTATAGAGGCAAGACCACTCGCGGGGTAGGAGACTGACCACCACAGGGCAACCGACCAACAGTCTCCTACCCCTAACTTCTTAAAAACAAACGACGTAGACAGGACCTAGCCCTTTGGCTAAGACTGGCCTGCCAAAACTGCTCGCCGGGTCGAAGTCTGCTCCGACATCGCCGGAATCTCTTCCAATTGCAAACCTGCAACGAACATGGGAGTTGGAGCCACGCGACCCCAGCGGTTCAGTTCCCACTTTGCTCGGAGGAACCTTATCTCCGGGCGGAGGGAGATGTCCAGCACCATTTTCGTGGTCCCACGATAAAACTGCTGCGGAATTTTCAGGAGCGGCTTCTTGCCAAAGTCCTGGCCATCGGCGGAACCCCAGAGGGAGACGTCGAGTGATTCCTGCTCCAGCTGGTCGGAGACAGTGAGCAGGCAAAGAAACGTGCGGGATTCGCTGGTGGAGACGTCGAAGGCCTGGCCGTCGCCGTTGGATTCGAGTTTGCTGCCAGCGGGGATGAGAGAGAGATTGAGAGGCACGATTGGGTTCCCTTCCTGTGGTTCAGCGAAAGTGTAGCACAGGGCGAAATGCGAATTTGTGACGATTGGGTGAGAGGACAGGATGAAGGATGGCAGTTCGGCGAGCGCGTTTGTTGGCGGCCCGCCTATGAAGGCGGTACCTGCAATACCCAAGGGCCTACGTGCAAGACCGGCACATGGGGCACCCATGAGGACAGACTAGATGTGGAGGTGGGCGAAGCGGGCTTCGGCGGCAGCGAGAGTTTCTTCGCGTTTGCAGAAGGTGAAGCGGACCTGGGACGCGCCGTCCTGTGGGTCGTTGTAGAAGCTGGAGCCGGGGACGCAGGCCACACCGATGTGCTCGACAAGGTATTTGGCGAAGGAAACGTCCCTAGTCCCGGCGGGATATTTCGATTCATCGAAATGGAAGCGGGAGACGTCGGTCATGATGTAGTAGGCGCCGCGAGGTTTGTAGACGGTGAAGCCTGAATTTTCGAGAATGCCGACGAGACGGGCGCGCTTTTTGGCGTAGGAAGCGGCGAGATTGTCGTAATACGTCTGCGGGAGTTTGAGGGCGAGGGCACCGGCTTGCTGCAGAGGGGCGGCAGCGCCGACGGTGAGGAAGTCGTGCACCTTACGAATGGCTTGCGTGACTTCTTCGGGAGCAATGGCCCAACCAACACGCCAGCCGGTGACGCTGTAGGTTTTGGACATGCCGTTGATGACGATGGTGCGGTCGCGCATGCCGTCAATGCGCGCCATGGTGAAGTGCTCGGCGCCGTCGTAGAGGATGTGCTCGTAGATTTCATCGGTGATGCAAAAGGTGTTCCAGCGAACGCAGAGATCGCGGATGAACTCGAATTCCTCGCGGGTGAAGACCTTCCCCGTGGGGTTGTTAGGTGTGTTGAGGATGATGGCCTTGGTGTGCGGGCCGAACGCGGCCGCCAGTTCTCTTTCGTCGAAGGCCCAGTCGGGCGGACGCAGCTTGACGAAGCGAGGAGTGGCGCCGGAAAGGATCGCGTCCGGGCCGTAGTTTTCATAGAAAGGCTCGAAGACGACGATTTCATCGCCAGGATTGATGATAGCCATCATGGACGCCATCATGGCTTCGGTGGAACCGCAACAGACGGTGATTTCACGCTCGGGATCGATGGTGATGCCCTGGGTTCGAGCGAATTTTTCGGCAATGGCGTCGCGCAGCGCTTTCGCTCCCCAGGTGATGGCGTACTGATTGATGTCGTCAGCGATGGCCTGCCGCGCGGCTTCTTTGACTTCGGCAGGCGCGGCAAAATCGGGAAAGCCCTGGGAGAGATTGACGGCTTTGTGCCTCAGGGCGAGGCGGGTCATTTCGCGAATTACGGACTCGGTAAACTGCTCGGCTTTGGCGGAAAGCATGCGGCGAGCGACGTGGGACATGTTGGGTTCGGGAATGGACATGGCGAATTATTGTAGCGCACGCGGAGAGAATCACGGGGGAGGAAGCAGATCGACGCGATTCGAGATCGCCCAGCGTGATATCAGATATCAGCGATCAGGTGTCAGGAAGTACACCGAAGCGCTGGCATAAAAGCCAGCGCTACATGACGGAAGGACCCCCTCCTGAAATGACGACCGCTAGAGAACCCTATATGCCGGTCTGAAGACCGGCGCTACAAAATTGCTTGCTAGCGGGTGTGGATGGCGGCGGAGATGGTGGTTTTGCTGAGTTCAGCGTAGAGCAGGCGGTACACAGCGGCGTTGCGAATCACGATCTGAACGTACTCGCGCGTCTCGGTGAAGGGGATGGACTCGACAAATTCCTGAATCTCGTCGAAGGTGCGCTCGGCCTTCCACTGGGCGAGACGGTCTTCGCCGGCATTGTACGCAGCGGCGGCGTACTCGGGCGCGCCGGTGGAGCGGGTCAGGTCAGAAATGTACAGCATGCCGAGCTGGATGTTCACATTGGGATCGAACAGAGAGGTCCGTGTGTAACGGATTTTGCGTTCGCGAGCCAGCCGGCGGCCTTCTTTGGGAAGAATCTGCATCAAGCCGATGGCGTTGGCGTGAGAGACGGCGTCGGCCTGGAAGGTGGACTCCTGGCGGATCAGGCCCGCGGCAAACATGGGATCAAAATCGTTGCGCTCGGCTTCGCGGCGCAGGGCGGCTTCGTACGGCAGCGGATAAAGCACTTTCCAGACGTTGATGGGGACATCGCTGAAGCGGCGGGAATCGAAACTGGGAACGACGAGGCGTCCGTAGGCCATGCCGGTAGCGAAGTGTCCCTGATCGAAGGCGGCTTGCGCGGCTTCGATGAGAAATCGAGGCGAGGCCGTGGCGGCGTAAGCGGCTTTGAGCTCGAGTTCGGCAGATGCATCGAAGCCGATGGTCCGAAGCGCCTGGGCGCGATTCCAGCGTTCGAGCACATTGGGAGCGACAGGCTCATCGAACGAGCGCATGGGCTGAGCGGGAGGAATCTGCGCGAGGAAATCGGGGGCGTCTTCTTCGCCCGGGCCGAGTTTATCGAGGTGAGTCTGGGCAGCATAGGCAAAGTAACTCGTCGGGAAACGTTCGATGGCCTTCTTGAAGAAGGCGCGCGCGCGCGCTGGATTGCCGCTGCGTTCCGCGTCGCGGCCGAGCCAATAGAGAGCGTTCACGGCGCCGCCGGTGACGGGATACTTGCGAAGAAAATTGGTGAGCTTTTCGGAGGTGAAGGGCTGGCGCTCGAGATAGGCAATCCAGGCAATGCGCCATTCTGCGGCATAAGCGTACTTACCACCGGAAAATTTATCGAGAACGCGTTCGTAGTAGTGACCAGCCTTGGCGCGATCGAGTTCGACCCAATAGTAATTTCCGGCAGCCATGAGGGATTCTTCGGCCCAGCGGCTTTGGGGATACTTTTCCAGGACCTTCTCGATGTTCGTCAACATCTCGGTTTCTTTTTTGTCCGAGCGGTAAGCCTGAGAGAGCGCGTAGAGGCGCTCAGCATCAACTTCCGGGTCGCTGATTTTCAGATTGGCCAGAAGACTTGGGGAAGGCTTCGGGCGCTGACGACATTCGGCGGCACGCACGAGAGCGCGTTGACGAATCGGATTGGCGGGATCTTTCAAAATGTTGGCAAGTTTTTCGTATTCCGTGCGGGCTTCGTGCCACTTATGCGCGTCGTAGAAGGCTAGAGCGCGCTGATCCTGCAGTTCGCCGGTAGCGTAAGGAAATTCGTTGTGAAGTTGTTTGTTCAGCCGGGGAAGTGCGATGGCCGCGTCGGTGGCTTCATCGGCAAGAGGGATTTTGTAATAGAGCGTCTGATAGTCCTTTGCCGCGAGCACGAGTTTGCGAGCGGATTCGTAAGCGCGGGCGCGAACGAGGAAGAGCCCGGGGCGGGAAGCGGCGGGCGAAAAGCTGTCCAATGCAGCGAGGCCGTCCTGGGGGCGGCCAATGTCGATCGTGACAGGCACATAGGCTTCGAGAATTTGTTCCTTGATGACGGTGTTCGGATAATCCCGCAAAAGTGAGGCGAAGTCCTGCGCGGCGGCGGCGTGCTTGGATAGGGCCTGTTCAGTCTGGGCGGTCCAGAACTGAGTGTACTCACGGAGCAAAATGTCGGACTTGGCTTTCTGCAACCAGTCAAGCGCCTGCTGGAAGTGCGAGTGAGAGTAATCGTCGTAGCCAAGGGCCAGCGCGGCGCGTTGTCCCCAGACGCTGGAAGCGTTGCTGTTGGCGAAGGCGGTGAGCTTGTCGTAAGAACCGGGAGAGCCGTGACGGAGATCCCCTGCGAGAGCAGCCAATTCTTTTTGCGCGGCTGCATCTTCGGGTGTGGCGGCATCGAGCGCGGGTGAGGTTATCTCCGGCTTGCAGCCGGTCTGGCACGCAGGCGGTCTCGGATGGGTTGGCCTTTTCCTGTCTTTGGCGTGTTGCGCGGAGAGTTCGAAAACGAAGAAAAACGAGAGCAGCAGACACAGAACCGGCACCGACACGAAGCGTGCGAAAGGAAGAGCCACAGGGCCGCGCGAGAAGTTAACGCGCTTTGCTTGCCGTCGCGTAGGGGTAATTGCCCAAGCAGGAAGGATCGCCTTCAGCGAGGATTTCCACGAGCCACCGGTAAAAGTAATCCACCGGGTGGTCCATGATGGGTTTGAATCTACGGTCGTATTCTCGATGAGCTTTTTCAATGTCGTCTTTCAAACGAATGCAGATGTCTTTGTGCTCGCGGCCCAGTCTGCACTGTTCCGGACGCAACATTTTAATATCCTGCATCGAAACTTTGGCCACCCGATTTGCACGCCGATGAAGCTCCTGTTCCTCAGGAGTTAACTGGTTGACGTCGAATTCCTCTTCTATGGCGGCCGGTTCTTCGACCACTTCCAATTCTATCGGAGGCTCAGGCGGCGGAATGGGCTCGAAGTCCTGGACCTGCGGCACCAAGGGTACTGCGGGAGCCGGCGTGGCAGCCATGGGCTCGGGCACGTGGGGAATCGGGCGCACAGGAGTAGGGGTGGCCGGCGCTTCCGGCACGGGCCAGCTGACGACTTGTGTGATTGCTGCTTCCAGGGGGCTGCGCGGGCCCGTTTGCATGGACATAGCAATGAAGCGAGCCAGCACATCGAGCGAGGCCGTGAGCGAAGCGGCGGCAGTCTGCGCGCGAAGCATGGGGGGCAAGGCGTTGGTGGGCTTGCTGCTGGCGCAGGCGGCCACGATATCGTTGACGGCCTGCTGGAGCTCCTCGCTGGTGCGCTGAAGCCGCTCGAGGTTGTCCCGCAAGGCGCGCGCAATGGCAACTTCAACGGAATTGGGTTCTGGTGGCATTCCGCAATTCGGGGTGTTTTGCCCGAAAATCCCCCGTTTTGTCATTTTGGGGGCTCAGCGGGAGGGCGTCAACGGGGGAGGGGGAGGGTTGTGCCTAAAGGAGTGATGAAGAGTTGGGGGAAGGCGCGGGTGGCCGCGCCACCGAGGCTAAGTCTTGTTCGAGCAACATGGCACGTTCCGAGGTACCTGTAGGCACCCTCCGCTGACTGAAGTCAGGGTCTTCCCCAGCTAGGGGACGACGGGGAGAAGCAGTGCGGAGGGGTGGGCCTTGTCGTGAAGAATGGTATTTGTGGCGCTGGCCCACTTGGCGGAAGTGGCGGCGGGTTCGCCGGTGTTCAGGTTGCGGTCGAAGCGCGGGAAATTGCTGCTGGAAACTTCCAGTCGGATGCGGTGGCCTGCGCGGAAGACGTTGCTGGTCGCCCAGAGGTCGATGGAAAGCGAATAGACCTGACCGGGGGCGAGCGGGGTGGCTGCCGCCTGTGAATCGCGGAACCTGGCGCGCAGGATTCCTTCCGTAAGATTGATGGCGGAGCCATCGGGGAAGACGTCAACGAGCTTGGCGGTGAAATCGGTATCCGCAGCGGAAGAGGAGGCGAAAAAATCGAGGCGGACGGGGCCGGTGACCTCGAGGTCATGATCGAGGGGAAGAGTCGAGTAGATCAGGACGTCATCGCGCTCTTCGAGGGAGCTCTGATTGCGCGGGCCGGCGGCGAGGTGGAAGGCGTCGCAGCAGAGCGGGCCACCGATGGTGGGGACGGGCTTGCCCGGATCGTACGTGAACTTGTCGGAAGGCTCGGAGGCCGGTGCCGAAGTTGAGAGCGAGCCGTTGCCGCGGGAGGAATTGGCGCTGCCCTGAGAATGCAGGAAATATTTGGTAGTTTTCGCGCGGGCGAGCGGCCAATCGTCTTCTTCACGCCACTGGTTGAGACCCATCACAAAAATCTTGACGGGTTTGCCGGAAGCGAATTCGTTTTGTACGCCTTTGAAGAGGAAATCGTACCAACGGAGCGTGGTTTCGTCTTCGTTGACCTTCTCGGCTTCCGGACCGTAATCAATTTCACCGATTTTACGGCCGCCACCAGCATGGCCGCCGACGACGACGAGTAGATGCTGGCCTTTGCGAGCTTCTTCGGTGGCAGCGCCGGATTTGATGCCTCTGTAATTGCGCAATGAGCCACCAAGGAAGATGTCGTACCACGCGCCGGTGTGAAGAGCGGGAACGCGAATGTCGGAATAGTGTTCTTCGATGGACCAGCGCTTCCAGTAGTCGTCGTAGGCCGGATGGGCCAGCCAATCGAGGAAGTAAGGGGCGATTGCGGAAGCGGACGCGTTGATGACACCAGCGGGGTTGAGATTGAAGATCGGGTAAGACGTGAGGGGGAGAGCGTTGACGTCTTCGGGCGAGCCATGCATGCGCTCAAATTGGTGGGAGAGGGTGTCTTGGGCGAGGCCGGAGGTCCAGGATTCGTTGAACCACTGCTCGAAAGCGCCGCCTTGGTAAGTCCAGCCGTCGTGATAGTTGCTGGCGGTCACCACGGGGCAAATTCCGGCGAGATGCGGAGGATGCGCGATAGCGGCCAGCATTTGCGTGGCGCCGACATACGACCCGCCAAACATGCCGACCTTGCCATTGGAATAGGGTTGCGCGGCAATCCACTCGATGGTGTCATAGCCGTCTTCGGATTCGTGAAGGAAGGGATACCAATCGCCGTCGGAGGTGTACCGGCCGCGAACATCCTGGATGAAGACGACGTAGCCACGCGACGCAGCGCGTTCCGCAAATTGAATGTCAAAGCCCCAGGGAATAGCTCTGCGGTAAGGAGTGCGCTGGAGGAGAACCGGGAATTTTCCTTCCGCGTCAGGACGGAAGATGTCACCGCGAAGGATCACGCCGTCGCGCATTTTGACTTCGACATTGCGCTGGACTTTAACGGGAAAAGATTCGTTTGCGAAAGCAGGAGCAGCAAGCAGCACAAGAAGGAACGCAAAAAAGAAAAGCCTCGACTTCATGGGAGGGCCTCCGAAGATGAGTCACAGGTAACGAATAGGGCCATTCTCTCTTTGAACGGGCGGAAAGAAAAGAGCGGAAAGCAGATTCCTCGCTGCGCTCGGAATGACAAGTTCGCGAATGC
>DASPTY010000031.1:0-18837 GCA_035623175.1 Candidatus Limnocylindrales bacterium
CCGTTCGCGCCGGCATGCGGTCAATCGTGGTGAACACGCGATTGTGCGCCCCAGTCATTTGTCCGACGCGAAGCAGGTACGTCTCCAGGTCCATCGAGTCCAGTTCTGCCCGCAGCTGATAGCGGAGCAGCCGCGCGCTCAGTTGGTCTTCGTCGGGGAGATTCGCCAGGGGAAAATCGTCCAGGGCGCGTAGCGTGTCCGCGGCGCTCGCCCGGCGATGCTCGCGTCCCGTCTTTGACGAGTCGTTCCACCGGTCGGCGTTCTCATAGTGCCCCGTGAACGTCGCAAACTCGGGCTCATCCCTCAATCTGGCATCGAAATAGTCATTGAAAAACTTCTGGATTGCGTCGTGCGGCGTCTGCGCGCACAGCGTAGGCACAAAAACGCTCAGCTCGACGGCAAGTACGGTGAGGAAAACCACTCTGCAGCTTTTGGTCACAGGGCCACCAATCCTTCCCCTGTTCGGGCGGCCCATTGTACTCCGGTCTATCGGCGCTTCGATTTTTTCTTCTTCGTGGAGTGTTCTGCGGCGGCGAGTTCGCGGCGCTTCTTGCCGGCCCAGCCCGGTTTGTTTACCTGCCGTCCGCGCGCAATGCCCAGTGCATCGGCCGGCACGTTTTCCGTAATCGTCGAGCCTGCGGCTACATACGCCCCGTCCCCAATCTTCACGGGCGCTACCAATGCTGAATCGCTTCCGATGAACACTTTGTTCCCAACCGTCGTGGGATATTTGTGAAACCCGTCGTAATTGCACGTAATCGTTCCTGCGCCGATGTTCGATTTGCTTCCGATTTTCGTGTCCCCGACATACGAAAGATGCGGGACCTTTGATCCTTCGCCCACGACGGTCTTCTTCAATTCCACAAAATTTCCGATTTTCGCTCCCCTCTTCACATGCGACTGCGGCCGCATCCGCGCAAACGGTCCCACAATCGCGCCGGAATCGATCCGGCTCTGAGTAATCACGCAATGCGGCTCAATGGTAACTTCATCTTCGACCACTGATTCGTGCAAAACGCAGCCTGTCTTCACCACGCACCGCGCCCCGATTTTCGTTTTTCCGAGCAACTGCACGCACGGCTCGATGATGCTGTCCTCGCCCACCGTGACATCCGGATCGATCAGCACGGTCTCCGGAAGTTGAATGGTTACGCCATCGCGCATGAGCGCTTCGCGCTTCCACTCGCGGAAGGTGTGGTCCACCCCCGCCAGATCCGCGCGCGTATTGCAGCCAAGCATCTCGCGCGAATCCTGCGCGACCTCAGCCAGTACCGTTTCGCCCTTCGCGTTCATTACCGCAATTGCATCGGTCAAATAAAGTTCCCGGTGCTTGTTGTTCGGCTTCACTTCTCCGAGCGCCGGCCACAGCTTCGCCGACGTGAAGCAGTAAATACTCGAATTGATTTCGTTCAATTCCTGCTGTTCCGCCGTGAGTTGCGACTCTTCGACGATTGCGGCCACGGCGTCTCCGCCCTTGCGCAGAATCCTTCCGTAGCCAGACGGGTCTGCCAGCACCGCCGTCAGAATCGTCGCAGAGGCTGCCCCGTTTTTGTGTTTGCGGATTAACGCTTTCAACGTTTCGGCGCGGATCAGCGGCGCATCTCCGGGCAGCACAACCACAAACTTCGCGCTTCCGATGGCCCGCTTGGCCACCAGCATCGCGTGCCCCGTTCCATTTTGAGGATGCTGCAACACCGTGTCCGCGCCCATCGGTTCCACGATGGCTTGTACCTTATCCGCCTGGTGGCCCACAACCACAATTGTTTTCTTTGCACCAACAGGCGGGCATGCACGGACCACATGCTCCACCAGGGGCCGTCCTCCCGCTGCGTGCAGCACCTTTGCGAGGCTTGACTTCAGCCGCGTCCCTTTTCCTGCCGCCAGGACCACAATCGCCACGTCCTTGTTATTTGCCATGACGCCAGCATTTTCCCGTGAGTCAGGATATTTGGCAACGACTCTGCCCACCGGCAGCTTGGGTCGAGCTAATTTACGGTGAGAGGAATGCTAACCGTCGCGTCAGCGTTTGTGCCGTTGCCGCTCAAGGTGTAAGCATTCACCGTGATTGTGTAGCTGCCCGGAGTCGTTCCACCGGATGGGGGAGGGGGCGTGCTGCTTCCGCCGCCGCTGCAGCCTAACAAGATTCCCGCAGCCAGGAACAATGCAATCCCCACCACAGAAACCCGCGACAACCGTTGCACCGAGGTTTGTAGTGCGACAAAAAGTAGTATCACGGTGACGAGCATGCACGCCACGCTTCCCCATATCGGACCCCGCCAGTGCAGCAGGGCAGTAACACCTCCCGAATTCGCAGTCGTGGCCACGGTCACCGTCACCTTGGCGGAGGAGTTGGTCGTGAAATCCGCGGTATAAGCATTCATCGTATCGTCCGTGCTCAACTGGCACGTCGCCTTTGGCGCATTTGTCGTGCATACGAGGTACGTTCGCCCCGACCCCACAGTATTGCCGATGGTGAATGAGCTGGTGTTCCCTGTCACCGATCCTGCTTTCACGGTGATCGAAGGAGGAGTGCCGAAAGTGGGAGCGGGCACTGCGGAAGCCTTGTAAATCCGTACGTAATCCACGGTCATGATGGCGGGGGAGGGAGTTGAGGAATCTGTCGGTCCCGGCCAGGAACCGACTCCGCCAATCGCCAGGTTCAATAGCAGGAAAAATGGGTGATCGAACGCCCAGACCTGCCCGCCCGTCATGTCGCTGGCGGTCTTCACATTGAACACTTTCGTCGGATCGTCCACATAGAATTGCACCATCCCCGGCGACCAGATTGCTCCGTAGGCGTGCATGCCGGTGACATCGCCGCTCGGAAAGGTGTACTTCCCGCCCACCCCATAGACGCCAGTTGGAGAATTACCGTGCAGTGTGGAACTGATGATCGTTGGGCCCAGCCCGGCCGATGCCGGGACGTTTTCCATGTAGTCAATTTCGCCGCACGTCGGCCAGCCTACGCTCCCAATATTGCTCCCGAGCGCCCAGAATGCCGGCCAGATTCCCGGCCCAACGGGAAGTGACATGAGCGATTCCACGCGCCCGTACTGGAAAGACTCGAGCCCGTTGGTGATCAGGCGCGCGCTCGTCCAGCTTCCGCTGTAGGGCACGGTACTCGGATTAGGACCCTGCGCGATGGCCTGGATGATCAGGTGGCCGCTTCCATCGATGTATGCGTTCGGTGCCGACGGATTGCATCCGTGCGTTGTGTCGTTTGGTGCGCAGTAATACTCCACCTCGTTGTTCACATTGAGGATTCCGGTGTCGTAGGTCCACTTTGTCGTGTCAATCGGCGTCCCTTGCGGCCCGGTAAACTCGTCGAACCACACTGGTGTACCCCAGTTTTGCGCTTTTGCCGGAATGCCCATCAGAAAACCCAGACTCAAGAGCAATGCCCCCGCTCGCGCTGCTGTCCACACCACAGCAAGAAACCGTTCTCGACTTGTCTGCATAAATGCTCCTGGATACTTACTTTGGCTCAAGCATACGCCACCCTGCCGCTGAATCTCTGTGATTTCCTGCACACCGCCGTCACATTTAGCCGGAGGGGTGGAATTGCGAAGCTCACCGCCAGTCTTCAGTTTCGGGATTCACTTTTGGAGAGACGAGGAGAGGAAGAACAAAAACGTGTACTGATGGGCTCGTTTCGTCTAGTTCGGAGGGAGCCTTCCTGACGGCTCGCGTCAGTCCGCCGCGGTCGCCGGCACGATGGCTTCTTGCGTTGGACCCTCCGTCTCCGACCTGAGTTCGCGCGTCGTAATCTCCCACGAGGACGGATCCGCCAACAGCTTGCTTACCAACTGAGTGTGGAGCGAGTGGCCTGCTTTTCGCGCTTCCACCCTTGCCAAGAGGGGCAGACCAACCAGGGCGAGGTCTCCGATCAGGTCCAGCGCCTTGTGTCTGCCGAACTCGTCCGGATAGCGGAGCGGGCCGTTCATCATGCCATCTTTGGTCAAGACAATCGCGTTCTCGAGCGAACCGCCGCGAATCAGCCCCATCGCTCGCAGCGGCTCGATATCGGTCTCAAAGCAGAAGGTCCGGGCGCGGGAGAGAATTTGGCGGAAGCTGTCCGCGTTAACCGCCATTTCCACTTCTTGCTGGCCAACCAAAGGATGCGGAAAGTCCACGTAGCAGCGCACGCGGAATTCTTCCGCTGGATAAATCCCAATGCGCCGCCCGTCTTCCAACACTTCCACGGGTTTTAGCACTTTCAAATAGCGGCGCTTCCTTCGTTGCTTTCGCAAACCCGCCAGGTCCAGCAACTGCATGAACGGCTCTGCGGACCCGTCGAGGATCGGCACTTCAATCGCGTCCGTATCGATAAAAACATTGTCAATTCCGCAGGAATAGATCGCCGCCAGAAGGTGCTCCGTGGTGGAAAGAAGCACTCCCTTTTTCATCAGGCTGGTCGCATAACTCACGCGCGCCACGTTGTGTCCCTGCGCTTCGATTTGAAAGAAATCCAGATCCACGCGCCGGAACACAATACCCGTATCCGCAGGTGCTGGCACCAGTCGTATGGTGCTCTGAACTCCCGTGTGAAGCCCGACGCCGTGCGTGGCCACTTCCCGATGAATTGTTGTCTGGAACATCTGCTATCCTCAATGATAGCACATTGTCAGCAGATAGGGTGCTTGTTTCTCCTGTGTTTTCAAACAGTTATGGACAATTAACCACACAATTTCAACCTTGCTGTGGCTTTTATGCAACAGTTTCTATCCTCCCGGTCCCAGTAAACGCTTGCCCCTCAATGTTTTTCCTCTGGAATCGTCGCTATCCAACTCTTTGCCATGGCCGTCCCATCCGAATGGTATAATTGTGGTTTGTATCTCACAGAGGGTGGTGCTGGATGAACCGTTTCGCACGCTTCAGCATTTTGGCCGTCTCCGTACTGATCGTCGGCTGGGTCGGTATCGGCCATGTGCTTGGTCGCTCTGCGAATGACAAGGCGTATAAGTCCCTATATGTGTATGGCGAGGTTTTGCAGAAAATCCAGCAGGACTATGTGGACGAGCCCAACATGCACCTTGTCACCGCCGGCTCTCTCCACGGTTTGCTCGAATCGCTCGACCCGGAATCCAGTTACCTCACCCCACGGGAGTACACGGAATACAAAGACAAGTTGGCCAATCCCGGCATCGGCGAAACGGGCATGAATGTGAGCAAGCGCTCGGGCTATATCGTTGTCGTGTCTGTACTCGCGGACAGCCCGGCTGAAAAAGCGGGCCTCCACACAGGAGATTTTCTGGAATCCATCGCCGGTTTCACCACGCGCGAAATGTCTTCTGGCCAGGCCAAAAGTCTGCTTGCTGGGCAGCCCGGCACCGGGGTCAAGATTGGTGTAATCCGCCGTGCGCATCCAACGCCCGACGAAGTTGAGCTAGTTCGCATGAAACTTGCGCCCGCCAAGCTCATTATCCAGAAGGTGGATAACGACACAGTCGCGTTCCGCTTTCCCACACTCGAAGCGGGCCGCGCCGACGAAATTCGCGGTCATCTTCTTGAAGTCCAGAAGCAGGGCGTCACTCGCCTCATTCTCGACGTCCGTGATTGTGGCCGTGGACTGGATTCCGAAGCCATCGCCATTGCGCGCCTTTTCATTTCTTCGGGCAAGCTGACCACCCTAAGAGGGCAGACCGTTCCCGAACAGGCTTTTGCCGCAGACCCCGCGAAGTTGCTTTGGAAAGGGCCTGTTTCCGTGCTGACTAACGTTTCGACAGCTGGGGCCTCCGAAGTTCTCGCGGCTGCCTTTGCGAACACCAAGCGGGGCGACATCGTGGGCGAGCGCACCTTCGGCCAGGCCTCTGAGCAGAAGATCATCCCGATGGAAGACGGCGCGGGCTTGATTCTCACCGTGGCCAACTACTACAACGCGGACGGGAAATCGATCTTGGAGGAGGGCGTGCTCCCGACGGAAGTCGTTCGCGCCGCCGCTACTCCGAGCGACGACACCGACGATGGCGAGGATGGCGCCGCGGCCGCCCCCAACGCGCAGAAGCAAGCGCCGCCCGCCGCGCGTCCGCTGTCTCAGGAAGATCCCGTGTTGCGCAAGGCTCTGGAACTTTTGAAGGCTCCCGCAAAGAAGGCTGCCTGAATTCGTTCGTGAACTTTACTTTTCCTGGATCCGCTCTAATCGCCAGAGCATTCGCTTCCCTAATCTCCCTTGCGCTCATTGCTTCGCTTTCGGGATGCGGCAGGATCAAATCCGCCTTTGACTCTCTCTTTCATCCCGGCCGTTCAGCCAAGGCCCGTACGCCAGCGCGGACCTCTCACACGGTGTCTGGCCCCCGGCTCGCCATTATGCTCGACGATGTGGCGAGTGACTCCTCCGCTGTCGATGCCATCTTTGCTTTGCACTACCCGTTGACGCTTTCCATTCTTCCGAATCATCCTCAATCCGCTGAAATCGCCCGCGAAGCGCACCGCCGTGGCTATCAGGTCATGCTGCATCTGCCCATGGAATCCGTGGCGAACGAAATCCCCGAAGTCCAGGAGCTGCGCCCCGGCATGTCCTCGGCTGAAATCTCGACCGAGTTGGACGCCATGCTAGCCGGCGTCCCGTACGCCGCGGGCGTTAACAATCATCAGGGCTCGCTCGCGACTTCCGATCCGCGCCTCATGGCAGAGCTTATGCCTCTGCTCCGCAGCCGCCATCTGTTTTTCATTGACAGCCGCACCACCGCCGCCACCGTGGCTTATGACTCGGCCCGATCCGCCGGTGTTCCCAGCGCGTATCGCAACGTTCCCTTTCTGGATGATGTTCGGGATGCTATCGCGATTCGGCGTCAACTGGATCTCGCCGCGAAAGATGCTCGCGACAAAGGCGAGGCGATTGCTATCGGCCACCCCCATCCGGAAACCCTGCGTGCGTTAAGCGAATTCTTTCCTCAGGCCGAAGCTCAGGGCATCCGCTTCGTTCATGCCTCAGACCTAGTCCATTAGCTCAATTCTGTGGGGTTGAATTCTGCGCTGGTTCGTTTTGCGCCACGCTTTGGGCTTTCTTCGCCGGGAACAGCCATGCAGCCACCAAGAATTGCAGCCCCATCGTCACGAAGCAGAACACGCTGCCTTCCGGGCCGATGCTGCCTCCCGTGAGCCACCTTGGGCCGTGCAGCACCGCATAAGACAAGTGTCCATTGAGCATCTCTCCGCTATTGGGCACGGAATACAAAAAACTTTCTCCCCAATCGAAACCCGCATGCAATCCCACGGCGTACCAGAGATTTCCTGAGCGCTTCAAAGTGAACGCAAACAAAAGTCCCACAAGCGCCACGCTCATGGCGCCTACCCAGTTTTCTCCCCGATTTGCCAGATGTACCAGGCCGAAACCAACGGACAACAGAATCGCTGCGGGCCAGAAGCCTGCCAGTGTGGTCAAGCTGACCTGTGCGTAGCCCCGGAAAAGGAACTCTTCGTAAAGTCCAACGAAGACGAACAACAGCAGGTGCACGAACCCCCAGCGCACGATGCCTGACCCTTGCAACGCAAATGTCCCGAACGAATATCCGCCAAAGATGAGGATAGCCCCAACCAGTACCGAGGCCTCTGCGAGTCCAAGTAGGAAGCCGACCCAAAAATTCCCGCAGAAAGCTTCCTTGAACGGCAGGCCGTAGTCACCAAATGGCCTGTCTTCGGCTAGGGCCAGCACCGCCGTAAGACCGAGCACGATTCCGAAGGAGCCCACCTCCACGATCAGCACGAATGCAGGTGGAAGGGGCCAGCTTTCCCGGCCCAAAACGCTGGTGGCCAATTTGGAAAGGAACGAAGGGCCGAACTCCCCGGCAATGAGCAAAAACAGAAACAGCTTCCACAGCGTGCTGACCTGCTGCATTCCGCGAGGTGCCCGGGCCGGCTCGAGGGAGAACCTGGGAGGCTGCAGTTCGACCTCCGCACGCCTTCTGTCTTCAGTAAGCTTTCCCGGCTCCATCCGGACTCCTATTCTAGAATCTTGTCCCTCATACGCGGCATGATTCGTCGTTTTGTGCTATAACCAGTTCAGGAGAACTTGCTGGTTAGCATTCTTTTGCTCCATGAGCGCCAATCACCATGCTCCAACACCCCTGATTTCCGGCCGCCTCGCCCTCAATTTCGCCAATACCTCTCCCTCGGCGCACGACCTGTCCTGGGACGAGTTCGTCAGCTTCCTCGAGGATGCCCGGCTTGTCTCCGAAGAGCGCGCCGCCCGCCTCCGTCCGCTCCCCGCCACCGAGCCTCACGCCGTCGACGCCGTTCTGCTGCGGATTCTGCGCCTTCGCGAATCGCTGCGCGCCATGTTCTCCGCGGTCGTCGAGGGCAAGTCCTTCCCCGCCTCCTGGGTCGAGCCCATCAACGAAATTCTTCGCATCACCGAAGGCCACGACGAACTCATTCACCGTGAGTCCTCCTGGACACTTCATTTCGTCGCGCGCGAAAGTAGACTCGAGTGGCTCCTCGCGGCAATCGCTCGTTCCGCAGCCGAATTGCTCGTCGAGGGCCCTCGCGCTCCCATCCGCCGCTGCGCGAATCCCTCCTGCCGTCTATTCTTCTATGACGATTCTCGCACCCATCGCCGTCGCTGGTGTTCCATGGCCGTCTGCGGCAATCGCCATAAGGTCGCTGCCTTCCTCCGGCGCCATTCTTCCCGCCGTGCACAGAAGTAGTAAGTTTCCAGTTCTCGGTTCCAAGTGAAACCTACGGATACGCGGTTTTCTGCCATGCGTAAATATTCCTTTTCCCATATGCTGCCGTTCTTCGACCTTAGAACCTAAACCCGAGCACTTACAACTTCATTTCACGTATTGCGGTGAAACTCCTTTCCCCCAAGGATCGTAGTCATGCGCAAACTTGAGCCTGTCCACGAGCGGCGGGTGGCTGTACAGCCAAATTGTGATGAATCGCGAGGGATTCGGATCCGCCAAATCCAGCTCCCCCATCACCTGGAAGGCGTGCGCCGCGGCTTCCGCCGAATCCGGGACGATGCCGTGGGTCACTTCGAGGCCGTAAACGTCCGCGGCGTGCTCCTGAGTCCTGCTGAACCCGTTTCCGATGGGTTCGGCGAAGAATCCCAGCACGCTCGCGATGAGCAGCAACACGGCTAGCGCGGCCCAATCGTCCTGCCCGCGCACGCCCCACCGCTCCCCCCAACTTCGGAGTAACCACTGGAGAGCTCGATAGGCGAGGTAGAGCCCAATGAAGATCACGGCCAGCCCGAACGCGATGCCCTTCACCACATGGCCCAACACGTAATGTCCCATTTCGTGCCCCACCACGAACAGCACTTCGCCCGGGGCCATCTTCTTGATGGTGTTGTCCCATACAACCACGCGCTTCGATGCGCCAAGCCCCGTGACGTAGGCATTGATTTGATTCGTCTTTGCGCTCGCTTCCATCAAGAACATTCGTTCCGCGGGTATCGGCATTCCGGCGCGCGTTGTCAGCTTCCCGATGGACTCGACCAGATCCGCATGTTTTTCAGCCAGCGGTGTGAATTTGTTGAACATCGGATCCAGCACCCAAGGCGCAATCAGCACCACAAAGAGCACCAGCGGGATCGCCGCAAACCAGAAATACAGCCACCACCGCCGTGGCT
Organism: Candidatus Limnocylindrales bacterium; assembly: GCA_035623175.1. Classification (GTDB taxonomy): domain Bacteria; phylum Acidobacteriota; class Terriglobia; order Acidiferrales; family UBA7541; genus Acidiferrum. The sequence goes on from DASPTY010000031.1 coordinate 9,575, forward strand.
TCCAGCGAATCACCGCAAACAATATCCACGCGGCTATGAGCCCGAAGACAAAGCTGATCAGTTCACCTTTGGTCCAATCCCAAAACCACGATCCCCAGCCTTGTACCGACTGCTCGTATCGCAGCGATAAGCGGTGCCAGTACATTTCGAGCGGTAAATCAAGCACGCCCAGCAGCAGGATGAGCCCCGGCACGAAGATCAAGGATTGCCACAGCCGCTTTCCGCTCCGTGCCTCCGCAAAATCCCTCAAGCCGGCCACGATCTTTTGCCGCAACAGAATTATCAACACCACGATTCCCCACGCGACACCGACAAAATGCAAAACGTACCCGGCACGGGAGTACGCAACCGCTTTCTGATACCTATCGCGGCTGAGCCGGAATCGATCTGTGTTTTGTTTGGAAGCTTCGGCCGTGCCGGTCGTCTCTGGCTTAGCCTGCTCTTGTGCCGCAAGTCTCGGCCCGCATAGACCTGCGGCGCCACCCCACAACAGGAAAAGCCATATCAGCCAAACCAGCTTGCGACACCTCTTCGAACGTGAACTTTCTCTCGGGTCCCCACAAGCATTTGCCATCGCACTCCTCCGCCTTAGAGCAATTCGAGCATTCGGATATCCAATAGCCTATGCGACGCCTCAGATTTTTGCCATCTGCCTGGCATGAAGGCGTGGCAGTGGGGAACACGCGGGAGAGTTTGCCCTGATTCCATTCGCCCGTTACCTGTTTCGCCGCGCGTTTCTCTTCTCCGTTGAGCCTTGCTGCCCCAGGTCGTATGCTTAGAGCGAAGCCTCCATGGCGGGCTGCGGCATCGTTTGCCTCAGGCAGCGAAGTGCCGCGCAGCGGATCAAACTGGAGGAGGTCTTTTATGTCGCGCAAAACGATTTCACTCTTCTTAGCGCTTCTGGCTCTGGCCCTGACCTTCGTGTCCGTGCGCCTGGCCGCCCAAGACGCGCCTTCCGTGGCCGAGGCTGCCCGACGGGCCCGCCAGCAAAAGCAAGCTTCCACCAAACCGGCTACGGTCATTACCGACGAGACTATTCGCCCCGCCACTGCATCACCGGCAGCTCCGGGTACCAATACGGGCGCTCCTGCTCAGGGAGAGTCCGCCGCGGCCTCAACTGCCGAAAGCGCCGCTGGGGAAGCGGACTCCAAGAAGGCCGAAGCTCCCGCCGACGAGACAGCGAAGAAGGCGGAGGTGGATACTTTGAAACAGCAGATCGTCCAGCTAAAGGAGCGTCTCAACATGCTCCAGCGGGAGATTACTCTCGAGAGAGACAATTTCTATCGCAACCCCGATTACGCGCATGATACTGCGGGCAAAGGAAATCTCAATTCACTTCAAGCTGACCTGGAGCAACTCCAATCGGAACTCTCCAATGCGAGAGCTAAACTTGCGGATCTTGGCGGAGAAGAACCCAAGGAAAACGCCCCCGCCACTGCCCCGGCGGCACCCGCACAGCCTCAGATCTGACCGCACTCTGTCAGACCTGTGTCACGACCCGGGGATCAGTATCCTTGCTTCTTCACTGCGGCCCTAAAATCAGGGGCAAACCGTTCTTTGTGTTCCCTACTACCACGACTTTTGAATTCGGGCTCGTGGCCAGCTTCTCGGTAGCCTCGATTCCTTTCCATTCCAGCAACTGCGGGCTGATTCCCTGCGCCACAATCTTCTGGAAGTCCGCGATGCCCTGTGCCTCGATCCGTTTCCGTTCCGCTTCCTGCTTTTCCTTCTGCAAAATGAAGTTCATCCGCAAAGCGTCCTGCTCCGCCTGCTGCTTCGCTTCGATGGAGCTCTTCAACAACGCGGGCAATTGCACGTCGCGCAGGAGCACGTTTTCGACAATCACGCCCCGGGGCGCCAATTGTGCCGTGAGTTCGTCCTGAATGTTCTGCTGGACCAACTCTCTGGCGTTGGTGTACAGCGAGTTTGCCGTGTGCGCCGATGTCGTGGCACGAATCGCCGACCGCAATGTTGGTTCGATAATCTTCTCCGCATAATTCGCTCCCACCTTCTGGTACACCTCCGCCGCCCTCGTGCGGTCCAGGTGAAACAACAGCGATGTATCGAGCGCAAGGATCAAACCCTCATTCGACGGCACGTTGGCGCTTTCCTTCACCGACTGCGTCTGGATGGACAGTCGTTGGACCGACTTAAGGGGGTTGATCATGTGAATCCCTTCGCCCAGCGTTTCACCTGTCACCCTTCCGAACAGCGTCAGCACGCCGACATGTCCCGTCGGGATTGATACCACGCTGGCAAACAGCAAAATCAACACAAATACCAGAACCGCAAGCCTCAAAACCTTCATCCCGATCCCTCCCAGATTCGGCATGGCCGGCAGATTGCCGCCCAGGTCTATCCCCTTCATTCCTGTCGTCATTGCCATCCTCCGTTGGGGCGCACCCCGCCCTTACGATCACTCTCCTTGTACTACGTGCCCGGACTCCATTCCCTTTCATCTGCCGCCTCGCTGCGAATCTGCCAACAAGCCCTGGTTTTGTCCTCCGGTGGGCTGCACGACCCAGGTTTTTGCGAATCTCCCTCCTTGCTTCCTTACCTCCTTGCTACCTGGCCTCGTCCTCTTTTCCACAGCTTTGCAACATCACCACTACAGATTGTGGCCCTTTTCCATTGACTACATTTCTCGTTCGCGCCACAATGCGCCATCTCTTGCTCCCCTTCTTTCGGCTGCCAGGGGAGCTCACATCCTCTTGTGAGCAGGCGGCCACGAGGAGAGTGCTTCATGCCTACGATGCCGGGCTCCACCGTCCAATGCATGAATCCGCAATGCCCCGCCAGGGGTCTGTGGCTCCGCGCCGAACTTGTCGGTACGGACTCTTGCCCCACCTGCGGTGAGACTCTCCGCCACGTCCTTCCGCCCCTCATGCCACGCCATCAACTTCGCCCACGCCCCCAGGCGCCTAGACCTTCGTTTCGTCCCCGTTAGGCGGCCCAAGTCCCCACACCACCGGCGGTTCGCCCTCGTCGCTCGTGGTGTCGCTTCATGGCGAGGTGTCCTGAACGCGCACTTGCAAAATCTCGCGACCACCGCGAAGATTTGTCCATGCTTCGTCTCTTGTCGCGACTGACTGCTTCTCTTGTCCTTGCACTCCCCGTGGCTCTGTTGTCGCGTTCGCAGGAACCACCGGCTCCGGCGACTCAGCCTCCGACTGCCGCGCTTTCCAAGCTCGATTACCCCGATTCCACTTCCGGGCTGGAGCATCTCATCAAGGACATTGTGAAAGCCCAAAAAGAGAACGATGGCGCTCGCGCCGAACTGCTTTTGAAAAGCTTGGTGCTTCCTGACCCCCGCTCCTGGTATGACACGGTCTTCGGAGGCGACGTTGCCGAACAGCCGGAGACTCTTTACGAAAAATCCGCTTCATCCGTTCCGGCTGAGTTGGCGCGTTTCTTTCTGGACGCGGAAGCTCAAGGCATGAAGGAGGTGCACGCTGTCCGCTTTGACAGGTCTTGTGATGACAATGCTGGCGAGGATACCTTCGGTATTCTCCATGCGCGTTTGCAGCCCGTTCCGCTTTACGAGCTGCGTTTGATGAACGGCAACAGGTTCGTCCGGCTGTTCGCTCTCGCTTTCGTCGATGGAGCTTTTCGCTTTATTTATCTCCCCAAGATGGAAGGCCAGATTTTCGGGAGGCCGGGCGCCTCCAATTCGCCCTCGGGCGCCGCCCAGTCAACTGCGCCGAAAGCGGCGGCCGCGCCCCGGTTTCGCGTGGGCGGCGCAGTTCAGGCAGCCAAGCTCATCCATCGTGTCCAGCCCAAATATCCGGAAATCGCCCGCCGGGAACATTTGCAGGGGAACGTGCGCCTTCACACTCTGATTGACAAGGATGGTTCGCTCAAGCGCCTGTATGTTATTAAGGGCTACTGCTCCCTTGCCGAGGCTTCGCTAGAGGCCGTGCGGCAGTGGCGCTACTCGCCAACGACGGTCAATGGAGAGCCAGTGGAAGTGGACACCGAAATCGACGTGTTCTTCCAGTTGTCGCGCTAAAAGAAAAAGCCGGAAGCTTGCGCCTCCGGCATTAGCCCCTTCAAGGTGTTTTCTCGCGTCCAGCTCGAGCCACGGATCACGAGTCACGTGTCACGCTCTTACGTCTGCACCATCCCCTTTTCCAGGAGCTCCTCGTCGCTCAGCCACAAGTCGGGAATATTCGCCGAGCCCAGTCTCAAGATGTCTTCCAGCGCCCCGCGTACTTCTCTCAGCCGGAAGTCCACGCCGACGCTTTCCAGCAGGTCAATCAGTGCTTGCGCTCCTTCGGCCAGCATGGCCTTCGGCCGCACTCCGGTGCGGTCCAGCCGGTGATAGGTGACGATGTAGAAGGCGTTCAGCCCCGCTCCGTGCCGCACGATGTGCAGAAATCCTCGTGCCTTCGGTTGCTTCGACGCCAGTTTTGCTGCCAGTGCGGATCCGGTCGGGAGTGCGCTCATCGCGTCTGCTCCTCTTCCCCTTCCCGCGTCAACTGCATCCGCTGGTACTCCCGCAGTTCTCGCACTTGTAGCACGCTCCATTCGGCACCATTAACATGCCGCATTCCGAGCATGTCGGCGCCCCCTCATGGGTATCGCGCGGCGCGTTGCTGACCGCCTCGTTCGCTTTTGGGCTCCGTAGAAGCACGTGCGAATGCATCACTGCTCCCGCCACCACGGTGCCTTCGGCGGGGGCCGCTCCATTCAGCTTCAGGTAGTCCGCCGAAATGAACCGCCCGCCGAGCCACCGGGCGATGTAGTCCAACACGGAAGTGGCGAAACGGATATTCTGGTTCGAGGTGATGCCGCTCGGCTCAAAGCGCGTGTTCAGAAGCTTGTCCACCAGCACTTTCAGCGGCACGCCGTATTGCAAGCCGATGGAAAGTGTCAGCGCCAGACCGTCCATCACGCCCGAAAGCGTCGAGCCTTCCTTGGCCATCTTGATGAAGATCTCGCCCGGCCGCCCGTCGGGGTACATGCCCACGGTGATATAGCCTTCGTGGCCGCCGACGCTGAACTTGTGGGTGACGCCCATGCGCTCGACCGGCAGTTTTTCTCGCTGCGCGCGGCTGAACAGTTCTCGCTGCACCGGCTCCGCCGCTTCCGCCTTCTTCTCTTCCTTCTTGTTCCCGGCGGCGTTGAGCGGCTGCGAACGCTTGGAATTGTCGCGGTAGATGGCCACGGCCTTCAGCCCCAGCTTCCACGACTCAATATACGCGTTCATGATGTCTTCGATGGTGGATTCTTCCGGCATGTTGATGGTCTTGCTGATCGCGCCGGAGAGGAACGGCTGCGCCGCCGCCATCATCTTCACGTGGCCGCGCCACGCGATGGAACGCCCGCCGGCTGTTGCCAGCGAGCAATCGAATACCGCCACGTGTTCGTCTTTCAGGAACGGCGCGCCATCAATCCTGCCGTTCTTGTCGATGTAAGTGACAATTTCGCTGGTCTGCTCCGGCGAGTACCCTAGCTTCATCAGCGCCTGCGGCACGGTGTTGTTCACAATCTTGATTACGCCGCCGCCTACCAGCTTCTTCATCTTCACCAGCGCCAGGTCCGGCTCGATGCCCGTGGTGTCGCAGTCCATCATGAATCCGATGGTGCCCGTCGGCGCCAGCACGGTCACCTGCGAATTCCGGAATCCGTGCTTTTCGCCCAGCTCCAGCGCCGTATCCCATGCACCCTGAGCGCCCATGAACAACTCGGTCTGCACGTGCTCCGGCTGGATACCGCGCATGGCGTTGCGGTGCATCCGGATGACGTCGAGCATCGGCTCGCTGTTGACTTCGTAGCCCGGGAACGGCCCCAGCCGCTCCGCCACGCGCGCGGATTGAGCATAGGCTTCGCCGCACATCAATGCTGTCACGGCTCCCGCTACGTCGCGGCCTTCATCCGAGTCGTACGGCAGGGCCATGGACATCAGAAGTGCGCCCAGGTTGGCATATCCCAGTCCCAGCGGGCGGAAGTGATGCGAGTTTTCGGCAATCTTCAGCGTGGGATAGCTGGCGTTATCCACCAGGATTTCCTGGGCCGTGATGGTGATGTCCACCGCGCGCTTGAACGCTTCCACGTCGAACTGCCCGTTGGTTCCCAAGTACTTCATCAGGTTCAGGGAAGCCAGGTTGCACGCCGTGTCATCCAGGAACATGTACTCGCTGCACGGATTGCTCGCGTTGATTCGCGCGGTGTTCTTGCAAGTGTGCCAGCGGTTCACCGTGGTGTCGTACTGCATGCCCGGATCGCCGCACTGCCAGGTGGATTCGGCAATTTTGTAGAGCAGGTCCCGGGCGCCCAGCTTGTCCACCGGCTGTCCGTCCGCCACGTTCTTCGTCCACCAATCCTGCTTCTCTTCCGCTGCGCGCATGTATTCATCTGTCACGCGCACGGAGTGGTTGGCGTTCTGGAAGAAAACCGAGCTGTACGCCTCGCCATCAATCGCCGAATCGTACCCCTGCCCGATCAGGACGTGGGCTTTGCGCTCTTCCCGCATCTTACATTCGATGAATTCCACGATGTCCGGGTGGTCAATGTTCAGGATGACCATCTTCGCCGCGCGACGCGTCTTCCCGCCGCTCTTGATCACGCCCGCAAACGCGTCGAACCCCTTCATGAAGCTCACCGGCCCGGACGCGATGCCTCCGCCGGATAGCGTCTCCTTGCTTCCCCGCAGCGTCGAGAAATTCGTTCCCGTCCCCGAGCCCCACTTGAACAGCATGCCCTCGGTCTTGGTGAGATTCATGATCGATTCCATGCTGTCCTGGACCGAGTTGATGAAGCACGCGGAGCACTGAGGCTTCGGCTGCACGCCCACGTTGAACCACACGGGCGAATTGAAGCTCATCTTCTGTTCAACCAGGAGGTGCGTGAGTTCATCCCGGAACGCGTCCCGCGACAACGTGTGCGCAAAATACCCGCCTTCTTCGCCCCAACGCACCACGGTATTCACCACGCGGCTGATCAGTTGCCGCACCGAGGTCTCGCGCCCTGCCGTGCCATGCTTCCCGTGAAAATACTTGCTGGCCACGATGTTCGTCGCCGTCTGTGACCAGCCCTTCGGTACCTCGACGCCTTCTTGCTTGAAAATCGTGACGCCCTTTTCATTTCCGATCAGGGCCGTGCGCTTCTCCCATTCCACTTTGTCGAAGGGCGAGACCTTCCCGTCCGTGAAGTAACGCTGGAACACGAGCCCGTTATCTGTGCCGGTGTGCTTCGTGGTCTTCTCCAGCGCTTTACCGTTCAATGCCGGCTTCACCGTTGCCATCCTCAGTTCCTCCCCGCCACAGGTTCCCGGTCATCGAGCGGGGGAACCTATCTATTTTACTCCCCTGTTTTCCAGGGTGCAGGGCCCACTCCAGCCCTTGACTCAGGATTCTGGGATCCGTGGAAGCGGCCCGTTCACCAAAAAAGCCGAAAAAGCGAACGCGCCGCCCTATGCCGGTGATTGTCACGCGGCCGAACAGCTTTTCTCCACGCCTTCTCTGGCACGGGCGCGGAGCCTTCACTTCGCGCTGGTTTTTTCGGTGATCACGGGCTGGCTGCGTGGCTAAGCCGGTCCTGCATGCATCCCCGACTCGGACCGTCTGGCGCTTCCACGTCCCCCGAATCTGGATTTGCAGTATCAATCGGTGCGCGATTGGTGTCAAGAGGAAATCGCAAAATGTAGATAACTTTTTTTCAATGCGTCTATATCTTGTGGTGCGGTTTCATCCACATTCCCAACGCGCTGGCCCTTTTTCTTCTTCTTCTCTGCTTCTAAACTCTTTCTTGGCAATTCTCTATGCGTGTTTTCTTCTTATCTGTCGCGCTCTCCGCCGCTCTCCTCAGTTCCACTGTTTCATTTCCGCAATCTCCTGCTCAGTCCTCCACTCCTGCTGCCGCGTTCGCTGAGAAGCTCTCTCTCCCCGGCATTCACAACGCGGGAAAAGTTTCCGAGCGTCTTTTTCGCGGCGCCCAACCGCAACTTGCGGAACTCTCCGAACTCAAAAAACTGGGCGTCACTACCATTGTCGATCTGCGAAGCGAATTCTCGCACACGCGCGAGCGGGAACGCGCAGAGGCTGAATCACTGGGCATTCATTTTGTGTCCATTCCAGTCGGGGGTTTCTCGACTCCCACCTCCGCACAACTCGCGGAGTTTTTCGCCCTGCTTCGGCAGTCCCCTCCGCAAAAGATCTTCGTCCATTGCGCCTACGGCGACGACCGCACGGGCGTGTTTATCGCGGCATACCGCATGGCTTTCGATCATTGGTCCGCCGATCAAGCCTATTCGGAAATGCTGGCGTATGGCTTCCATCGGCATTGGCATCACTCCATGGCTTCTTTTGTTCGTTTCTTTCCCGACCATCTGCAATCCGACCCGGTTCTCAAATCGGCACTGGCCAACCCCTAGATCAGGCCATTTCTGCCGCAGAATCTCCTAATTCGCCTGATTTCTCGCCGCTAGTACCAAGGAACACCGCTTTACCAGTACGCACGTACTCTTCAGAATGTGACTCTTGCTTCATTTTCAATCTGTTCCGGCAACCTTATCCTGACCCTCGAAGCGCTGATTCTCTCGGCGCACTGAGGAGATTGCTCCCCGTGCAAGTCGGTCGCTACCAGCTTCACGAAACCCTCGGCACTGGCGCCTATAGCCGCGTTGTCCGCGGCTATGATCCGCTCATTGACCGCTTCGTCGCAATCAAGCTCTTCTCCCCCTCCCTCGCCCGGGGCGATGCCCGGACGCGCTTCCTACGGGAAGCCCGTGTCGTCGGGAAGCTCTCCCATCCCACGGTTATCACCGTTCACGACATGGGAATCGAGGAGTCCAGCCAGACTCCCTACCTGGTAATGGAATTAGTCGAGGGGCAAGCCCTTGAAAAGCTCATAGCCAAGGGAAGCATCCCCTTTCCTGCGGCTTGCGAATGGGCGGCCCACGTCGCCATCGGGCTTTCCGTCGCGCATCGTCGCGCGGTCATTCACGGTGACATCAAACCGGCCAACATCCTCATCACTCCCGACAATCGCGTGAAGGTGACGGACTTTGGCATGGCCCGCCTCGCCGGACATCAGGGTGCCGACACTTCCGTCCGTGGCACTCCCGCTTACTGGTGCCCTGAACAGATTCTCGGCCGCGCGCAAGACGCCCGCTCGGACATCTTTTCTCTCGGTGTCGTGCTCTACGAAATGCTGACCGGCACGAATCCGTTTGCCGGCGACTCCATTCCTACCGTCTGCAATCGCGTGCTGTCGTCCACGCCGCTTCCGCCCTCACACAGCAATCCATCGATCCCGCCCGG
>DASPTY010000032.1:0-6789 GCA_035623175.1 Candidatus Limnocylindrales bacterium
CTCTCAAATCACAATGCCTCGTTATTTGTTACGCGCTCGTTAAAAATGTATTACAGTGACATTACGGAGCGTGTCCGGCCGCTTGTGGTACCGCGACTCGGACATGGCTTTACCCCGCCGGGAGGCCCCTACGCCGAACTGTGGCGGCGCAATTGTAGTAAGGAAAGACAGATTTGGCCTGCGTGGTTGCACGATGGTCGCGTGTCTCGTGTGTGCAACCAGCTTAGCGGCACAAAGCGTCAAGGTAGCTGATACTTCTTCCAGCCGTTCGTCCCCCAATTCCACTTCTGCCAGCCCAGCTTCTGTTGTGGAACTCCAATCCTTCTTAACGCAGAACAGCACCCCTGCCGGAGAACTTCAAGGTCCTGCCGCAGATGTCTTCGAGCAGCTCGTGCACCATGCGCCTGGCGGCTCGGGAGACCCAGGCTTTCGTTGGGAACTGCGCATCACCAAGGGCTTAGCCGAAAACGCTTTTTCACTTCCCAATGGCGCAGTGTACGTCGACCAGGAAATGGCACGGACTCTGGGAAACAATCCCGGACTTTGGGCGGCAGTCCTGGCCCACGAAATCGCCCACGTCACCGAACGTCATTGGGCGCAACGAGCGGACTTTGAAAAGTCCCTGCGAGATCCGCAGCGAAACTGGGGACTCTTGCACTTGGGAGTATTTCCGGCCGGGCTCGATGCATCCACTTCGGCCGAGCGTGAGACCGAGCTTGCGGACTTCTCTCGCGAATTGGAACTCGCGGCGGATTCTGCCAGCCTGGGCCTAATGGCTCGAAGTGGTTTCCACCCCGATTTTGTGATCGCCCTCTATCACCTGATGGAGGCCCAGGAAGGCATCGCGTCCGCTCAACATTTTCTTGCTTCTCACCCGGGCTGGGACGTTCGTGAGGCAAAGCTCCACAAGAAATATCTCGCAGCCGTCGCCGAGTACGAGAAGCTCTGGCCCCGTCCTTACGAGTCGCCCGGTGGGAACGCCCCGGCCCTCGCCTTTATGGGCCGCCCGCAAGTCCAACCGAGCCGTGCCAACGGGACCACCGAGATTCGTTTGCCGCTCCACTGCGAACACATGCCGGACCCAGTAGAAGTCGTGGTCCTGTTGCGGCGCTTGTCGACGTCAACAATCCTGCCGGACGATCCGCCAGACAAGCTCGAGCAGACCACCGCCTGCACGTCAGAACGAACCATGGTGAGCTTCGACCTCGGCCCTGGCCTCGCCCGCGGAAACGTCGCTGCCGAGTTCTACGTCATGGACCATCGCGGTTGGATCTTAGGACGTTCCTCGAAGCTCCGATTCCGTGACGGCAACTAGCGCGACTTGAGGTACGCCTCAATGTCATCCAGCGCCTTGTCCACATCCGCGAGACTGTCCACTACGTAATGCGCTCCGGTTTTCTCTAACTCGGCACGAGCAACAGTAAGACGAGCCTCCCGCTCCGTCCTGGGAAGCGCCTCAAAATCTTTCTGCGAAAGGCCAATCATATTTCCCGTAGCAGCTACGCCGATGGACCACGCGCCCGCGTTCAGTCCCTCTTGAATGTCAGCCGGTGTGTCGCCGATCTTTACAATCGCGGCCAGGGGATAGACCTTCAACCGCACGGCATTCTCATAAATCATGTAAGGGTGTGGCCGCCCCGCCCCCACGTCTCCCGGCGAGAGGCTGCAATCTGGAACGTAGCCTTCCTTTCGGCTTGCCTCGATTAACAAATCCAGCATCTCCCGCGTGTACCCTGTCGTCGTCCCGATCTTCAAGCCGCGTTTTCGCAATCGCTCCGTCGCTTCTACCACCCCCGGGATGACCGCGGAGTATTCAAGCAGGCAAGAAAACTGCAGCGGAATAAAGTCTTGGTACAAACGATCGACATCGCCGTCGCCAGGAGCGTGTCCCTGGCGACGAGTCCACTCGTCCCGGACTCTCGCCCCCGCCAAGATTTGACGGATGTGCTCCTTTTTGGGCAAGCCCATGTCTCGCCGGGTCTCGGCTTCGGTCAGTGCAATCTCCGCGTTAGCAAATACCTCTTGCAAGGTGCGCACAGGGGCAAGGCTGCCGTAATCCACCGTGGTGCCGGCCCAGTCAAGGATGACAGCCTGTAGTTTTCCGTGAAATCGAGGGGATTTGTTGTTGCTCCCAACCATGACTCGCTTCCCCTATCTTTGCAATCTTTCAGTCGGCGAATTCCGGCTTTTCCATCAGGATACAGATGCAGCTTTCGACGGACAAACTCCCATCTCCTCAAGCGTTCGCCGAATTGCCTCGAGCAGAGCCCGAACCTCCTTGGGAAAGATATGACCGATTGTCCCGATGCGGAAGCAATCGCTATCCGTGAGCTTCCCCGGGTAAATTACAAAGCCTTTCTCACTTAACCCCTGATAGAACTCTTTGAAATCGAAGTTTGGATGTCGCAGATAACGAAACGACGTGATGATGTGACTCTGAAATTGCGGAGCGAGATAGGGCTCAAATCCCATCCCCGTCATGCCCTCCATCAGAATTCTCGCGTTTTCGGCATACCGTCCGGCTCTCGCCTTGATGCCCCCTTCCGCTTCCAGCTCCTGCAACGCTTGCCAGAACGCCAACAACACATGCGTAGGCGGCGTAAACCGAAACTGCCCGTCGGCCTCCATCCCCTTCCACTGTGCCGCGAGGTCCAGGCTGACGCTCCGCGCGCGGCCCTGCGCCTCCGTCAAAAGATCCCGCCTCGCCAGCACAAACCCGAACCCCGGAACGCCTTGAATGCACTTGTTTGCCGAAGAAATCAGGAAATGGATTCCCCAATCTCGAATCTCCATCGGCACGCCCGCGAAGCTGCTCATTGCGTCAACAATGAAAGTCCGCTGGCACTTGCGCACAACGCCACCGACTTCACCCACAGGATTCAAAATTCCCGTCGTGGTTTCGCAGTGGATGGCGCCCATGTGCGTAATCGCTGGATCGCTTCGCAGCGTGTCTTCAATCTGCAGTGCATCAATCGGTTGTGCCTCTGGCCACACCATCGTCGCGGTTTCGATCCCAAGAGTCTTAGCGATCTGCGCCATGCGTCGCCCGTATGCTCCGTTGATGGCCACGAGCAACTTCCCATTCCGGGGAATGACCGACGAAATCACCGATTCAATCGCGAACGTGCCTGAACCTTGCATCAATACGGCTTCATAAGTTCCATCATCTATTCCCCCTAGTCGAAGCAGCCGCTGCCGTATGTCGCGAATCACGCCGACGAACTCGGCGTCGCGCGAACCCAGATCCCGCGTCATGGCCCGTTTGACGCTTGCGCTGGTCGTCAGCGGGCCGGGCGTAAACAGTAGTTTGTCGTTGTTCATCCAGGTCCTACTCCGCAGGCACACGAAGCACTACCCGGCAGTCTATGCAACTGCCGGGTAGTTAGGCGAGCTTGTTTTTCCGCTAGAACTGCAGTCGCAGCATCATCTGTATGGACCGTGGTCCCGCCTGCGACCCGGGCGTGCCGTCCTGCTCGTTGCTGATCTTTCCGAACGAGCTCCCGCTGGCTACGTTCAGGTTTGGGATGCCCCAGTTGTTCACGTTGAACAGGTTGGCGAACTGCGCCTCATACTTCAACGAGAAGCGTTCCGAAATGTGGAACGACTTGCCCAACGACGTTGAAAACGTCACTGTGTTCGGCCCTTCCAGTATGCCAACTCCGCAATTCCCAAACCGCCCGATGTCGCTGGCCGGCACGCTGTAGGCATTAACGTTGAAAAAGTTCGCCGTCGTCGGATTGGAGAGATACCCGCTCACCCCTGCTACGCAATCCGGGTTCTGCTGCTTCACCGAACGATACGATGGCCCGGTTCCCGACGGATCGGATAGGCTGCTCGGGAAGTACGGCGTCAGCCAGAAGCCGGAATGGTAGAGCATGATGCCTGCAATTTCCCAGCCTCCCACCAACGCGTCTAGGGCACGGCTGCTCGAATTGAGATACGTCTTTCCTCGGCCCACAGGAACTTCATAGATAAACGTGCTCAGAAGCTTGTGCCGAGGATCGTAGAACGCATTTCCCGTCGCAGCGCCGATGTCGAAGTTGTTTAGCACGTTGGCGCCGTTGTCGCCCTGGCCGCCCACCGGGATCGCCCCGCTCGGCACAGCGCCCAGCGCATTCGTTTTGTTCCATGTCAGCGTGTAGGCGTTGTTGAACGTGAAGCCGTGCCCGAATCGCCGGTTCAGCTCAAACACGAGCGATTCGTACTTGTCTCCTGGTCCATTCGCGCGCGTCAACACCTCGCGGAAATTGGGGAAGTTCGCGCCGTTCGCCGCTCGGTACGCCCAATAGCCCAGCGTGTTCGCGGGAATCTGGTTCAAGTCCGGGCTGTAGATCAAATCGTAGGTGTGCGAGCCGACGTAGCTGACCTTCGCTACCGTGCGATACCCGATGCTCTGATCAACTCCCAGATTCCACTGGATCACGCGGGGGTCCACCAAATTCCATTGATTCGCGCGCCGGTACCCCGGGCAGGATGTCGGGCACGGCGGTGGTCCTGCGGCCGCGCTGCCGAACACGTTCGACCACGTCATTGATCCCGGGCCGCCGGTAGGGAAGTACGATCCGAAATTGCTCGTATCAACTCCCAGCAACGAGTAATTCACCGCGCCAAGCACCGGCACCGAGTACATGCCTCCCGCCGCGCGCACCGTCGTGCGCTGGCTCGGGCTCCACGCCAGGCCCAACCGTGGTTGTATGTTCGTCTTGTCCACGTTGCGCAATGCCGAGGGCAATCCCACCGCATTGTTCAGCACGAATTGATTCATGCCGCCGACCGCCGCAACCCACGCGGCGCTCAACTTCTCGCCCTGGTCGTAGATGAGTTTCCCGTAGTTCGGTGAATTCTTGAAGTAATCGAATTGCCCAAGTTGGTTTGTGGCGTCGTTGAAAGGCGTATTCAGTTCGTAACGCAAGCCCACCGTGAGTGTCAGGTTCGGGCGCAACTTCCATTCCGTCTGGCCGAAGAAATCCCAGTGGTACCCGTAGGGCTTTCCGTCCGGGCCGTTCTGCGCTTGATCTCCCTCGTCCACGTAGCCGAGAACGAACTGTGCCGCGGCACACGCCTCCGGATACGCTTGCAGTACGGCGGCGGAACAAACCTGTCCTCCGGAAATGTAATAATCCCCGTACTCGTCTCCCACCTCGAAAGTGATGTTGTCCTGATAGTTGATCCGCCGGAAGTCCACGCCGAATTTGGAGTTGAGTTTTCCGTGGCTCCAGGAAAGGCTGTCGCCCACTTCCCAAATGCCGTTCTTCGTCACGCGCGGATGCCCAAATTGATTCGTGGCGCCGCCCATCAGGCTCCCCACATAGAAAACCGGCACGCCCCCCAATCCATTCACCGGCGGGCCCGGCAGCCCGCTGATCCCCAGCGATTGAATGATGGAATCGCCCTGTTTTGCTTGTGGATAGCCGTAATTCAGGTTGTAGCGAGTGTACCCGCCGCGCAGTTCGTTCACCAGGTTGGTCCGGATGACCCAGTTGTGCGAAATCGCTACGTTGGTCGCGTCCGTACCGGACGAAAATGCTCCCATGGCCGGGTTATAACTGAGGTCGCCGACTGCCCCGAGCGCCCCGGCTACGGTAGCGTCCGTGCCGGTGCTGGTGATGGTGTGTTGAGTCACGCGTCCGAAGAGGTGCTGCTTCGCCGACAAGATGTAATCCAGCCGCCCGTCGTAACCATTCGCTGAATAATGGCCGGGAAAAGTACTGTTGAGGTTGTTCCCCGTAGCGTCAATGTTGTTGCTCCCGGCATTCGCCCCCACCGGCGCCGGGAAGAAGAGGCTTGCGATCTTCGCCGACGTCGCGTTCACCGGCACGGCGCTGTTGTTGAGAGTCGTGTCCGTCACGGGATTGGTCAGCACAAATGGGACGGCCCCGCCGCCTACCCCGGAGAAGTCACCGCTGGCCCAAGCCGCCGGAAGCGTCTGTGTCGCAAGCAATGTGTTCTGGTCGAGCCGTACGCCTTCGTAATCGAAGTAGAAGAGCAATTTGTTCTTCACGATCGGACCGCCCACCGACGCTCCGAACGTGTTGGCGCTTAGGGTTGGGTTGAATCCCGCGATGCCATCCGTGGCGTTCCAGCTCTTGTCCGTGAAGTACCAGAATCCGCTGCCATGAAAGTCGTTGGTTCCGCTCTTGCTGACTACTGTAAGGTCCGTCGGCTGGGCAAACTCCGCGCTGTTTCCTGCGGTATTCACCCGGAATTCTGCTATTCCTTCCACGGACGGAAAGAGGTTGCTGTTCGGCCCGCCGTACCTCACCGATTGAATCGAAATTCCATCCAGCGAGAACGACGTGGCTGTGGGCAACTGGCCCGAAAACGTTAAATTGCCGCTGGGATCCTGGTTCACTCCCGGTGTGAGCGCGGCCGATTGAATCGGGCTCGGTGAGTTGGTGGCGCGGAAATTGAGCGGCAGCGAGCTGATTTCCTCTCCCGAGTGCGACGTGGACGCCGTCAGCTCTTCGCTGACCACTTGCTGATCCGATTCTACGATCACCTGCTCGCCCGCAGATTGCACTTTCAACTGAAAGTCTGAGGTCACCAACTCCCGCGCCTGCAGCACGATGTCCTTATTCTTCACGCTCACGAATCCGTTCATGGACACCGTAATCGTGTATGTCGCAGGGTCCAGATTCACAAACCGGTAGCTGCCCTGGCTGTCGGTCAGGACGTTCCGCACTGCACCCGTGTCCTGATTCAACGCCTCTACCTGCGCCGCGTTTATCACCGCGCCCGTCTGGTCCGTCACCGTTCCGATAATCGTTCCGTACGTGGATTGCGCCGCGA
>DASPTY010000033.1:0-17146 GCA_035623175.1 Candidatus Limnocylindrales bacterium
GGCGTCTCGGGTGAGTTCAGATACTTCGGCTGATCGTCGCCGAGAGCACGGCATCCGAACGCCACGATCTTTCCAGACTCATTCGCAATCGGAAACGTAATTCGCCGGCGGAAACGGTCAAACAGACGCCCGCTCTGGTCCCGCGACACCAGTCCCGATTCCGCCAGCAACTTCTCGGCATATTTCGCCTTCATGTAGCGGAAAAGCACGTCCCCGCCCGCAGGGGCATATCCAATTCCAAATCGCGTGATGGTGTCCGCGTCCAGTCCCCGATCCTCCAGGTACGCTCGCGCTGCCTTGCCCTCCGCCGTCGTTTCCAGTTGCTTCACGAAAAACGATTGCGCTTCACGATGCATTTCGATCAACGCGGCACGCTGCTGATTCTCCTTGCGCTCTTCCGGCGTTTTCTCCTTTGGCCGCGGAATCGGTATGCCGCATTTTTCGGCAACAATCCGGACTGCTTCGGGAAACGGGCACTTCTCCATTTCCATCACGAAGCTGAAAACGTCTCCACCTTTGCCGCATCCGAAGCAATGGAAAATCTGTTTCACAGGATGCACTGCGAACGACGGCGTCTTTTCGCCGTGAAATGGACACAGTCCCGTGAAATTCTGCCCGCTCTTCTTCAGCCGGACGTATTCCCCGATCACACGGACAATGTCCGCCTGTTGTTTCACCCTATCCGCAAATGATCCCGCTTCCGCCATGGTGCGTTACGAACGCAAGTCTACAACGGTGATGGCTTTGCCGCCGTGCTCTTCACTTTCAAATTGAGCGCGTGCTACCAAGGGGTGCGATTTCAAGAACTCTCCCAATCCTTTCCGCAACGCGCCTGTTCCGTGGCCGTGAATGATGCGCACATGTGTGCGTTGCGCCAGTGCCGCTTCGTCCAGAAACTTATCCACGCGCGCGCTCGCTTCTTCCACCGTCATCCCTATCACGTTGATCTCGCCCGCTGCTCTGCCCTCGCTCGGTTGAGTGCTCACGGTAACACTGCCACCTCTCGATCCAGAGAGCGCCTTCTTGGCCGCAGCCTCGCCCTCGATCCCCGTAATCTCCTCGACTGCCACCTTCATTCGCAGCGGCCCTGCTTCGATCTCCGCCGACGGTCCATCCACTCTCCGCAAAATCACCGCCTTGTTGAATCCGCGCACACGAATCCTCAACCCGGGCCGCAGTTCCGCCGCATTGACTTTCTCAAATGTCTCAGCCTTCACTCCCAAATCCTGCTGCGATTCCGAGATTGTCTGTACCACAGCGGCGTTCAACTCCTCCTTCGCCTCGCCGCGAACGTCCTGCAACTTTCGCCGCGCCGCCTTCTCCGCCTGCGCGCGCACTTCGCGTTCTTTCACCGCTTGCACGACGGCCGCGACGTTTTCCTCGAAACGCTTTTGCATCTCCCCGAATTTCTGTTCCAGTTCGGCGATCCGCCGCTTCTGCCGCTCCACCCATTCGCCGCGCAGGTTTGCGCGTTCTTTTTCAAGTTCCCTCTGCTCTTCTGCCATCTGTGTCCGCAAACGGTCCAACTCATCGCGGCTGCGATGCAAGTAAGCGATTAGCTCCGCCGCCTCCTGCGATTCCGGCGCCATCAACGACCGCGCATGCTCAATCACCGCCTTCGCCAGCCCCAGCCGCTGCGCGATCGCAATTCCGCTCGAGCCTCCCGGCACTCCCACCATCAGCCGATACGTGGGCCGCAAATTCACGTCGTCGAATTCGACGGCCGCATTTACGACCCCGGGCGTAGTCGAAGCGTACGATTTCAACCGGTCGTGATGTGTCGTCGCCAGCACAAAGCAGTTCTTCTTCCGAAGTTCTTCGAGCAGCGCCACGGCCAGCGCGGCGCCCTCTTCGGGCGCCGTTCCCGTGCCCATTTCATCAGCAAGAACCAACGAGTTCGGCGTCGCCTCTTCCAGCATGCTTTTCAGATTCAACATGTGCGAGGAAAATGTCGAAAGGTCCGCGGCAATCGATTGCTCGTCACCGATGTCTACGAGCACGCGGTCGAACATTGGCAGCACGGCCCGCTGTGCCGCCACGGGAATTCCCGCCTGAGCCGCCAATGCGGCCAGCCCTGTCGTCTTCAATGCCACCGTTTTTCCGCCCGTGTTTGGCCCGCTGATCACTAACAATCGCTCATCTCCACCCAGAGCCAGCGACATCGGCACGATCGGACGGTTTTCCTTTCGCAGCTTGTCCTCTAGCACCGGGTGCCGCGCCGCTTCCAGCTTCAACTCGGGGGCCTCGGAAAATTCCGGCATGCACGCGTCGAACTCCCGCGCAAACCGCCCGCGCGCGAAAACGGTGTCGAGTTCAGCAATCGTCTCTGCGGCGACCTGCAGGGGCCCAAGAATTCCACGCAAGCGCTCCGTCAATTCCTTCAAGATCCGGAAGATTTCGGCGGCCTCATCTTCGGCGAGCTGAACGAGTTGGTTGTTCATCTCCACGGTTTCAAACGGCTCGACAAAAACTGTCTGCCCCGTCGCACTCGCTCCGTGGACCACGCCCTGGACGTTTCGCCGATGCTCGGATCGAACGGGAATCACAAAGCGGTCATTTCGCAGGGTGACGTAGTCTTCTCCCGCTTCTGCCTGCCGTGCGCGCAGAATCTGCTTTAGGGTTTTCTGAATTGAGTCCCGGGTCTGCTGCACACTCACGCGAATCCGCCGCAGCGTGCTTGATGCGTCGTCGCTGATCTCGCCATTCGGCAAGATGCATCGCCGGATGGCCGCCTGTGCGTCTTTGAAGTCAGCGAGTCTCGCACAGCGCGCCGCCAGCAATGGGAATTTCGCCGCCTCTTCCCGGAACTGCTGTTTCAGCCAGGCCGTCGTCTCCAAAAGCGAACCAGCATCCAGAAAATCCGCTGCCTCCAGCACTGTTCCCGGCGCCTCCAACCGTTCCAGCCAGCTTGCCGGATCCGCCAACGCCCCGAATCCCAGTTCGCGCCCCAGCCGCAGCCATTCCCGCGCCTCGCGAATTCGGGCAAATCCTGCCTCAAGTATTTCGCGTCTCGCCCCCGTCTCTAGCGCGTCCACGAATCGTCTTCCAGGCGCACAAGTGGTCCTGAGCCGCAGCAACTCCCGCAGCCTGTCAAACTCCAAAACCTCCTGCGCTGCCCGCGACATTCCTATTACTTCTCCTTGTTCAACCGCGCCGCCAAATAACTCGCAGCCTCTTCCGGTGTCGAAACGCTGTGGACCAGGTTTCCATCCGCCTCGCCCCACATCCGCGTCCCGGCCGTACGTGGCCCTCGCTCCACTTCCCGGACGCGTTCCAGAATTGGCTGCCAAAAATCGCCCAGCACCGCGAGCGGCTTCGCGCTTAACACCGCTTTGTTCAACATTTCCCAAACTACCGCTAGTTCCACCAGCGTGCCGGTTCCTCCCCTGCACGCGACAAATCCGTCGCCCATCCGGATCAATTCGAACAGGCGCTCTTCCCACGTCTTCTTTCGGACTTCGACATCCACCCACTCATTCGCTCTGCGCTTGAAAAATTCTGCCGTCACCCCGTAAGTCTTCCCTCCCGAGCTCTTCGCTCCGCGCGACACCGCCTCCATTACCCCGCCATAGCCACCACTGCACACAGCAAACCCGCGCGCGGCCAAAGCCTTCCCTAACGCCAGAGCCTCTTCATAATCCGGATCGCCAGCCGCTGGCCGCGAACTCCCGAATACCGTAATAATTCTCTCCGCCACTCCCTCTACCTTTCGCTAATTCACTCTCTTCTCATTTCCGTTCGTTGCTTCTTTCTTCTCATCGAACTCCTCAATCATCGCCAAACATAACGCATCGAGCGCATCGTGCACCTCATGATTCTTCACCGACTGATTGTTGCTCAAAAACGAGAAAATCAGCTGCCTTCCGCCCGCAGTCTCCGCAAATCCCGAAAGCGCTCTCACGTGTGTCACGGTTCCCGTCTTCGCGTGAATTCTTCCAGCAATTCCCGAGTCCTTCATCCGCTCGTTGAGCGTTCCATCCACGCCAGCCACAGGCAACGAAGCATAGTATTCCGCGAACCAAGGTTGCTTCTGCACGAACTCGAGCAAGGTCACAAGGGCCCGAGGTGTAACCAGGTCGTGCCGCGAGAGCCCCGAGCCATCGGTCTGAACCACATCGTCCGGCGGGATTCCTGCCTTTGTATAAAAGTCCTTTGGATATTTTTGCAAGTCTTCGGGCGCATTCCATCGGCCATCTTGCCGCGCCGCAACTCTCAGGAGCACCTCGGTGTGCAGGTTTTGGCTGATCTTGTTCACCAGCTTCAGCGTGTCCCCCAGCCGAGGCGAAAGGTGTTCCGCCATAATAGTCCGCGTTGCCTCCGCAGGGTCCGGGTCATGCTGAGCCCGTATATTTCCGCGAAGCTTCACTCCTCGCTCCTTCAGCAATTGCGCTAGCAACGTGGCCGCGTGCAAGGCGGGCTCCTGAATGGCCAACAGCCTCGTTTGCGGTGCGCTCCTCGCCGGCAATGCGCCGGTGATCACAACCGTGCCCTCGCCGGGTTCCCGCGTGAGCCGCCAGTCCGCCT
This sequence comes from Candidatus Limnocylindrales bacterium, assembly GCA_035623175.1. GTDB lineage: Bacteria > Acidobacteriota > Terriglobia > Acidiferrales > UBA7541 > Acidiferrum. Next base: position 4,525 of record DASPTY010000033.1, read on the forward strand.
TCTCCTTGGCACCGGTCGTCGTCATCTCATTTTTCAACAGGAATTCCGTCGTCGCCGGTTCCACCTTCGCCTGAACTGGATCGCCCGCCTTTTCGCCTGGCGTGAGCGTTAAAGTCGCGGTGTTGTCGTCCACCACGATCGCCGAAATCGCCGCGCCGTACTCCCACACCATGTCGTCGATTTCCCAGCCGTCCGGGTAACGCTCGCGGGGAAAGTAGCTGTCATCTCCAACAATGTCGCCGGAAACCTCCTTGAGTCCGCGCGCCGCAACGGCATCCGCCAGTTCCGCCAGCACTTTCTCCGGCGGTCCTTCAAATTCTTCCTTTGTGTCGAACGGCCACTTCCGATTCGAGAGGTTCGGATCTCCTCGTCCCACGAGAATCAAATCGCCCTTGAGTTTTCCTTTTGCCGAGAGTCTGCCTCTGGTTTCGATGGTCGTGTGGAATCGGTAGTCGGGCCCCAGCTTGTCCATGGCCAGTGCTGTCGTCAGCAGCTTCATGTTCGACGCGGGGACGAAATACTTGTCCGCGTTCTTTTCGTAGAGCGTTTCCCCCGTTGTCGGATTCACAATCAGCAGCCCCCACTCACCTTTGTCGACGGGTCCATTGTGCACGAGTTTTTCCGCTCGCTCCGCAAATCGGCCCTTGGCCGCGGCCGGCGTGGCTTTCTGCTCTTGCGCTCCCGCAGTTGCCACACCCACTGGATGGCGCGTTCCAGGCTGACCCCAGGCTCGCCCTACGCTTACCGCGAGAAGCAAGCTCAACATCAGCCGGATTCGTCTTCTTCGCATCGACTTCATAAATCCTCTGCTGGCAAAATGCGTCGTCTGCAAGTATATTCGAAAGTCGGGGGGCTCCTTTGCGTCGCCTGTCTTCGACGAGGGGGAGCAAGGCGCAGCCCTTCACGGCGAACCTCAACCCGCAGCATCCGCCGACCAGCCCGGCGCGAATTCGAGATTAGGGACCCAGGAAGTAGTAAAAGGTGAAACGAATGAAAAAGTTGATTCCCTTTGTTTTGGCGCTTTCTCTCATTGTCCCGCCGGTCTTGGCCGACGATAAGAAAGAGCAATCCCGCCTGGAAAATTGCGGCTTGGTCCTGCAGGAAATTATGGACATTCCCGACGACATCCCCCAAGACCTGATCGACAAAACCTACTGCGTCATCGTCTATCCCTCGGTGCTCAAGGGCGCCTTTATCTTCGGCGGTAGTTACGGCCGCGGCGCGATGAGCTGCCGCACGGGCGAGCACTTCAATGGCCCCTGGAGTGCGCCGACCATGATGGCACTTGAAGGCGGCAGCATTGGCTTTCAGATTGGCGGACAGGCGACGGATTTTGTCCTTCTCGTCATGAACGAGCGGGGTGCGCGAGCGGTCCTGAGCAGCAAGGTGAAACTCGGTGCCGATGCCTCCGCCGCTGCCGGTCCCAAGGGCCGCAACGCAGAAGCTTCCACGGATGTCACGATGCGGGCTGAGATTCTCTCCTATTCACGCGCACGAGGTTTGTTCGCGGGAATTTCTTTGGCCGGTTCTACTGTGCGCCCAGACAACACCGCCAATTCGCGGATCTACCACAAGGATGTTTCGGCCCAGGACATCGTCTTCAAGGGGGAAGTACCCGTGCCGGCATCCGCCCAGAAATTCATCTCGTATCTGAACAAGAAATCTCCCAAGAATCTCTCGTCCGGGAAAGAGATCTAACACTAAGATAATAAATATCTTGCGGGACAGAGCTCCTTGGTGGTGGGGGGCCTTTTTCCTTTTTCGTTGACATCAAGGCTTATATGACCTATAGTCATACATGAGCATAGGTCACAATGAGCAGATCCCTTGCTTCTTCGCCCACCGATCGGCGCTCGCGACGCAGCGCTGAGCTTCGCGAGCGCGTATTTCGCGCTGCCCTCGACCTCTTCGCCAAGAAGGGTTTTGCCGAGACCACGGTGGAAGACATCACGAATGCTGCCGACGTTGGCAAAGGAACCTTCTTTAACTACTTTCCCAGTAAGGACCACATCCTGCTGGCTTTCGCCGAGATGCAACTTGGCAGGCTCCGCCTCGCCGTTGATCAGGCCCGCCAGACCCGAGAGCCTCTGCCCAAGTTCTTCCGTTCACTCACGGCCCTGATGACCGCCGAGCCAGCCAAGAACCCGGCCATCGTTCGCGTCTTGCTCCTTGCGTTCTTGTCGAATCCCCGGGTCCGCCAGGCGATGCTGGATCTGCAAGATCGCGTCCTCGCTCTACACACCGAGATGATTCAGCTTGGTCAGGAGCGTGGCGAAATCCGCAACGATCTTCCGGCCGCTCAGATTGCCCTAGTCTTCCGTCAGACCATCTTTGGGACGCTGCTCATCTGGTCTCTCTATGGCGATGCCTCTCTGCCGTCGCGCGTCGATTCTGCGTTTGAAGTGCTTTGGAACGGGCTGACACCACGTAACTTTTCGTCCCCGCTCCCCGTAGCTCCTTTGTTGACTTGAAGGGACCTCACTCATGAATCGCAAACCCCTCATACTTCTCCTCATCGTCGCCGCCCTTGTGGCTGTGGCTGCTTATTCGATGGGCTGGTTTCACCGCGACCCTGCGCTTCAAGGTTCGGGCACGATCGAAGCGCGCAACATCCGCGTGGGTTCGAAGGTTGGCGGTCGCATTGATAAGGTTCTTGTGCGCGAAGGCGATTCCGTCGCTGCCGGGCAGATTCTCATCACATTCGATGACAAGGAGCTCCAGGCTTCACTCTCGCAATCCCGCGCAGCCGCCGAAAAAGCCGAGCGCGGTTTCCGACCGGAAGAAATCGCCGAGGCCCGCGCCGCGGCTGCGCAAGCCAAAGCCGAGTACGACCAGCGCAAAAATGGCTACCGGCAGGAGGACATTGACGCTGCGCAAGCGGAACTCGACCGCGCTACCGCCGATGAAACCCGCACGCATCTCGACTTCCAGCGCTACGACACCCTCGCGCAAAAGGATCTCGTCTCGAAGCAACAGCGCGATACTGCCGAGGCCAACTGGAAGATGGCCCTCGCACAGAAGGAAAACGCGCAACACAAGTTCGATGAATTGAAACGTGGCTATCGCCCAGAAGAAGTCGCCGCCGCTGAGGCGCGCTACCACCAGACGCAAGCTACGCTCGAAAAATTTGAACGCGGGAACCGGCGGGAAGACGTCGCCGCTGCCAAAGCCGCCCTTGCCTACGACGAAGCACGTTTCCGTGAACGCCAGGTCCTGGCGCCCGTCGCCGCTACGGTTGAGGTTCTCGACGTCCGCCCCGGTGACCTCATCCCGCCCAACACTCCGGTAGCGACGCTCCTTGAGCGGGAGCAGATTTATGTGCGGATCTACATTCCCGAGACTGTGATTGGCCGCGTCCATCTTGGCCAGAAGGCCGAAATCCGCGTGGATTCCCTTCCCAATCAGGTTTTCCAGGGAGTCGTCGAACAGATCAATCAGCAGGCTGAGTTCCTGCCGCGAAATGTGCAGACCCGCGAAGAGCGCGTGCATCAGGTCTTTGGCGTGAAGGTCCGCATTGACGACACTTCTCACCGCGTCCTGGCCGGAATGGCCGCGGACGTGAAACTCTCACCGGAAAGCTGAGCCGTGACCGCGTCCACTCAACCCGCAATTTCGGCCAGCCACCTTGTCCGGCGGTTTGGCAATTTCACGGCCGTCAACGATGTCAGTTTCCGGGTCGACAGGGGCGAAATTTTCGGTTTCCTTGGCCCGAACGGCAGCGGTAAAACCACCGTCATCAAGATGCTTACAGGTCTATTGCCACTGTCCTCAGGCGACGCGGCAGTGCAAGGAATAGACGTCCGCACCGATCCCGAGGGCGTGCGCGAAAACATCGGCTACATGTCCCAGAACTTCAGCCTGTATACGGACCTGACCGTCACCGAAAACCTGACTTTTTACGGCCGCATTTACGGTCTCTCGCCGGAACGCTTGCGCCAGCGCATGGACGAAATTGTCCAGCTGAACGGGCTCGGCCCCTATCTCCATCGTCTCGCCGCGCAGCTTTCCGGCGGTTGGAAGCAGCGGCTGGCCCTTGGCTGCGCCATGCTTCATGAGCCGCAACTCATTTTTTTGGATGAACCCACTGCAGGCATTGATCCGGTCGCACGCCGCCAACTGTGGGATCTGCTGTTCGAACTTTCGGGCCACGGCATCACGTTCTTCGTGACGACTCATTACATGGACGAAGCAGAGCGCTGCAGTCACGTCGGGTACATCTACTTCGGCAAAGTCATTGCCGACGGCACCCCCGATGCGCTTCGCGAGCTTCCTGAGGTAAACCCGCCTGGCACCTATCGCGTGGAAATCACAGTGCCGCACGTCACCAGCGCTCTCCGCGCCACGCGCGGCATTCCCGGCATCCGAAGCACGACCATTTTTGGGCAATCCATTCACGCCCTCATCGACGATCATCTGGACCTGGAGCATCTGCGGGCCCAACTTCTGAGGAAGGACGTCGTTGTCGCCGAAATTCGTCCCCTTGCTCCGAGTCTGGAGGATGTCTTCGTTGAACTCACCTCCCACCACCTTTCCGCTCAGGAGGCCTCCCGTGCGTGATCTTTTCCGCGGTTTCAGCGCCGTTTTCTACAAGGAAGCCCTCCATGTTCGCCGCGACTTCTCCACTCTCTTCTTTTCCCTGATCATCCCCATTCTTCAGATGTTTCTCCTCGGCTATGCGATTGATACCAACATCCGGCAAATCAACACGGTGGTTTACAACGCGGATGGCCGTCGTGAAAGCCGGGAACTCATCGATCGCATGACAAATTCCGACACTTTCCACGTCATTCGCTACGTCAACAACGATCGTGACTTGAACGACGCCATCATTTCGGGCAAGTGCCGCGTTGGCATAAAGATCCCTGTGGACTTTTCCGACAAACTCCTCCACCAAATGAGCGCCCAGGTCCTCGTTCTTATAGATGGCTCAGATTCCTCGGTCGCCGGGCAGGCCATCAACGTCACCACAGCCATCGGGCTTGATGAATCTCTCCATCGAGTCCTTGCCAACACGAGTTCCATTTTCGCCGTGGAGATGCGCCCCAAAATCCTTTTCAACCCCGACTCCCGTTCCCCTAATTTCTTCCTTCCGGGTCTCGTCGCTGTCCTTCTTCTCAACGTCACCACGTTTTTAACCGCCTTCTCGATCGTTCGAGAGAAGGAGCGGGGCACTCTGGAACAGCTTTTCGTCACCCCCGTTCGTCCGATGGGGCTCCTTCTTGGGAAGCTGCTTCCTTATCTTGGGATCGGTTTCTTTGAACTCAGCATGCTGCTCTTTGCGATGCGCTTCATCTTCCGCGTCCCCATCCACGGCGACATTCTTCTCCTGGCCTTCTTGTCGCTGCCGTATCTCTTTGTATCCCTCTCGCTCGGCATTCTGATCTCGAGCAAGGCCACTTCTCAGGCCCACGCTATGCAACTCGCTTTTCTCACCATCCTTCCCAGCATTTTCTTTTCCGGTTACATCTTTCCCCGCGAAACCATGCCTAAATTCTTCTACGTCCTCAGCTATTTCGTTCCCGCCGCCTATTACATCAACATCACGCGCGGCATCATTCTCCGCGGCGCCAACTGGACGCACCTTTGGACCGACGGCCTCGTTCTTTTTCTGATGGGTACGGTTCTCCTCATCATCGCGGCTCGGCGCTTCCACAGTAAGGTCATCATGGCGTGATATTCTGTTGTTTTAGTGCATTCCAGGGGATCGTTCGTGCTTTGTCCAATTTGCCAGAAGCGGAAACCGGGGCGCTTTTGCCCGGCGAAGGCGGAAAAGATTTGTGCCGTGTGCTGCGGTACTGAGCGGGAAGTCAGCATCGACTGCCCGTCCGACTGCGGTTATCTCCTGTCCGCACACCGCTACGAGAATGAACATCCCCGGGCGCTCGCCGCGGACACTCCCCTGCTGGACGTTCGAATCGCGTCGGACACGGTCCATGCCCACGGCCAGTTTCTTTCTGCCGTGGCGTTCACGATTGCAAAATTCTGCGCGGCCCAGCCTGCAGCTACAGATCCCGACGTTCTCGCTGCTCTTCGTGCTCTGGCCGAAACCTACAAAACGCTCGTCTCCGGCATTGTCTACGAGCAACCGCCCGCCGCAACTTTGCAGCGCGAGCTCTACAACGCCGTGTCCGCTTTCCTCACCGAAGTCAAACAGCAGGCCACGCAAACCTCCATTGGGGCCGTGAAAGATGCCGAGATTTTTCAGCTGCTGGTCTTCCTCTTCCGCATGGGTCTGCTCCGCACCAACGGCCGTCCCCGGTCGCGGCGGTTCATTGAATTTCTTCGAGGCCAATTCCCCGGCGCCCAGGAACTGAAGCGCGAAGAATCCCGCATCATCGTGCCGTGAACGCCATTCTTCCCCTAGAATAACGTTCTCCTATCACTTACAAATCTCGCGCACCTGTCTTATAGTGTTTCCTGATTGGAACACCGGATTCCCTTGCAAGTACGACATGGAGCTTGGGGAATCACTGTGCCTCAGAAGGAGCGCATGAAAATGTTCGGTCTTATCAGGCAAGCACTTGTCATATCGGTCGCCGTGGTTTTCTTGTTTTGCGCACCGTCATCCGCGCCGCAAGCCCTCTCCCAGCCCAAGGCGCCCTCGGCGCCGTGGATGGACGCCTCACTGTCCCCCGATCAGCGCGCTGATATGGTCCTTCAGCAGATGACCCTCGACGAAAAGATCCAGCTCGTTCATGGGACTGGATGGGGCATTTTGATTCCTGGGTTCCCTGTGCCGCCGCGCTCCAACCTTGGCGCCGGTTTTGTTCCCGGCATTGATCGCTTGGGCATTCCAGACATCAACTTGGCGGATTCCGCCGTGGGCATCCGTATGGCTGCGGTACAAAGCCGTTACGCGACGCTACTTCCTTCCACGCTCGGGCTGGCCGCCACCTGGAACCTGAAATCCGCTTTTCTCTACGGTTCGGTCCTTGGAAGGGAATTGCGCGATCAGGGATTCAATATGTCCATCGGCGGCGGAGTGGACCTGGCCCGCGAGCCGCGCAACGGCCGCACCTGGGAATATGCCGGGGAAGATCCGATCCTGGCCGGCAGCATCGTGGGCCAACTCGCCAAAGGCGTGCAGTCGCAAAAAGTCATGGGCGATATCAAGCATTACGCTGTAAACGACCAGGAAACTGGCAGAGACATCCTGAATGTCATTGCCGGGAAGAGGGCCATGCGCGAAAGCGATCTGCTCGCGTTCCAGATTGCCATCACCACCGCGGAACCCGCGGGCGTGATGTGTTCTTACAACAAGCTCAGTGGCGATTATGCCTGCGAGAACGATTACCTCTTGAACCAGGTCCTCAAGAAGGATTTCGGTTTCAAGGGCTGGGTCTTATCCGACTGGATGGCCACGCACAGCACTACCAAATCTGCACTCAACGGGCTCGACATGGAAATGCCAGGAGATGGCTTCTTCGGCGCTCCTCTCAAGAAGGCTGTCGAGAGCGGCGAAGTTCCCGTCGCTCGCTTGAACGACATGGTTCACCGCATCCTGCGCAGCATGTTCGCCACAGGTGTCATTGACAATCCTCCGATGCCACGTCGCGTCACGGATCCCTTCCGTGGCCTCGAAGACGCGCAACAAATTGCCGAAGAGAGCATCGTGCTCCTGAAGAATACCGATGGCCTCTTGCCGCTTTCCGCCGCGCGCGTGAAATCTATTGCGGTGATCGGCTCCCATGCGGATGTCGGCGTGCTCTCAGGCGGCGGTTCTGCCCAAGTGGACGCGCCGGGCGGCAATGCCATTGACCCCAAGCCAGGATCGGCGGAATGGCAGAAGCCCGTGTACTTTCCTTCGTCTCCGCTGAAGTACATCCAGAAAAAAGCGCCGAATGCCAAGGTGGAGTACAACGACGGCAAAGATCCCACTGCCGCCGCAGCTCTCGCAAAAGCCTCTGAAATTGCCATCGTCTTCGTGAATCAGTACATGTGCGAAGACCGCGATTATGAAAAGCTCGCGCTTCCGGACAATCAGGATGCCTTGGTGCATGCCGTTGCGGCCGCGAATCCCCGCACCATCATCGTCTTGGAAACCGGCAGCACGATATCCATGCCTTGGCTTACGGAAGTAAAGGGCATTCTGGCGGCGTGGTATCCGGGCATCGGAGGCGCTCAGGCGCTCTCCAATATTCTCTTTGGTGACGTGATCCCGTCCGGCAAGCTCCCCATTACCTTCGCCAAGACAGAAGCCGACCTACCGCACCCCCAGATCATCGGCATGGATTTGCGGCAGCAACTGAAGTCGCAATGGCAGAAACTTCCGCCCTTCGACGTCAATTACACAGAAGGCGCCAAAGTGGGCTACAAATGGTTCGAAGCAGAGAACAAAAAGCCGCTCTTCCCCTTTGGCTTTGGCCTTTCCTACACCACCTACAGCTATTCCAATCTAAAGGTTGACGAGAAACAGCGCCAGGTCACGTTCAGTGTGAAAAACACCGGTGCCCATGCAGGGGCCGAAATCGCGCAAGTCTACGTGCAATTGCCTGCCGCAACGGGCGAGGCATACAAGCGCCTCGTTGCGTGGGAAAGAGTCCAACTCGGTCCGGGCGAAGCAAGGACCCTCACGCTGCCCTTGCTGCCGCTCTACCTTTCCATCTTCGACGAGCAAAAAGATAACTGGCAGCTCGTCCCCGGCGAATACAAAGTGTTAGTCGGGCCATCGTCCCGCGAAACGCCGCTCAGCGCGACCCTTCACGTCCACGAATGACGCGGATCGGAAAAGTTGCGCGGGCGCTCTTGCTTGTGCGCTTTCGACGCAAATCAGTTTGTATTATCGAATGAAGTCGCGCTCAGTCGCGCTTCTTCCCAACGAGGAAGCTAACTTTCTCAATCCCAGCACTTCGAATTTCGTCCAGCACAACCTTCACATCTCCATACTTTCCGCGCGCATCCACTGCTAGGTATACGCGCCGCTCTGCGCCACTCCTTACGGACTCGCGTATCCGTTCGGGTATGTCGGGTGCCGTGACTTTTACGTTTCCGAAATAGAGCGTGCCGTCGCGCATTATTGAGATCCGCATCGCATCTTCGCGGACCGCCAGACGCAACGGCACAGGGTGGCTCACGGCTGCGAGGGTAGGCCTTGTCCACGTTCTCGGCGCCGGTGCAATCATGAAAATGAGGAGTAGGACAACCAATACTCCGACAAAGGGCCAAAGGTTCAGTTCGAGGACGAACCGACTCTCCCGCTGCGTTGCTTTTCGACTGGGATAAAAGCCCGCTTGCTGCATGGGAAGGCCACCTGGCTAGACTGGGCGCCTTTCTTCCATAGCGCACAGCACCATATGCTTTATTACACACCCGCGCTGGGCTTCCGGTGCCTCGTACACGAGCGGTTATGTCGAATCAGTAGGGATGGCCACATGCCCGCGCCGCCAGGCGGAAAGGCTGGCTGCGCGGTGACATAGCCACTCCCTGCTGTGTGCCGTACTCTAGTGCCTGATCTACACCACCGAGTGCCGGTTCTATTGACCACGCATCGAGACCATTTCAAAATTGAGCCCGACATGCGCACACAGAGCGCACGAGAACACACTGCTGGAATCAATCTGACTGCAAGGGCCTGTGTCTCTGCGTATGTAGTCTTGTGCGGACCATGGCTTTTCTTGCTCGCACTGTTTGTTTACTTTGGCTTGCGAGGAAATTCGTCAGGTTGGCAGGGATGCGTGGCAGCGGCTCTTCCGCCGTTGCTCATCTTCGTGTGGCTTCATCGCTTCCAGATCACAATAGTGGATGACCATTTCCGTTACAGTTCGCTCTTTGGTGGTGTGCGATGCCTGAGATGGGGCGAAATCGAGAAAGCCGAAACGAAAATTGATACGAGCGCAAAGCTCGGACCCATCTACAAATTGATTCTGTGGCCTGAACCTGTCAGCGGGGACAAACCGATCGTGATCAACATGAAAGTCTTCGGTAAAGCCGACCTGAGTCGAGCGTTCGAGTTTCTCGGTCCCAAACTTCAATCGAAAAGCAACTTCTCAATCTTCCAGAGAGATTGATCGTCTTTTTCACCCTGCGGCGCAGGAGCGCATCTGCTGCAACTGGCCGCTGATCGCTCCCGCGTCCCAACCCAATCTCATCTGCGCAGGTCGGGCAATCGGCCGCATGCCTTCCCACGGCCTCGAGGCAAAGCCATATCTCGCGCGTATCCTGTGCACACGCTCCGAAATCTTCTTCCGGTACTCTTCCGGCGGATAGGCATGCCTTCCGTACCATTGTTCGTACTGCCTTGCCAGCTTGGGGAATTTCTCCCGGATGAAGGGCAAAAACTGTTTCGCGGATGCCGGCATCAGGAACAGCACGCCCGAATAGAACCACTGGGCGCCGGCCTCCCGCGAAGCCGCTGCCACCGCCTCCAGCTCTCCATCATTAATTCCGGGCAATAATGGCGAAGCCGACACCCCCACGCACAAGCCTGCCTCTCGCAACTCCCGAATCGCCGCCAGCCGCAAGTCCGGCCGCGGCGCTCGTGGCTCCAGCAATCGCGCCAAGCGCGGCCGCAGCGTTGTCACGGTAAGGTTCACGGTCAGCGCGGATTTTGCCGCGATCTCCTTCAGCAAATCCAGATCCCGCACAATCTGGTTCGACTTGGTGATAATCGAAATGCTCAATCCTTCGCGCTTCGCCAATTCCTCGAGGCAGGCGCGCGTCACACCGTACTCTTTTTCGGCCGGCTGGTACGGATCGGTCGCCGTGCCGATGGCGATGTGCTCCGATTGTGCGTACCCATCGGCCTTTGATTCGTACGAATATTTCTGCGAAATGTCCCGCGCCAACAAGACGGCTGCGTCTTGCTTCACGAAAATCTTTCGCTCGAATTCGCCGCCGTCGATCTCCATGTATTCGTGCGTGTATCGCGCATAGCAGTACTTACAGCCAAACTCGCAGCCGCGGTACGGATTGATCGTCCAGTCGAATGGGACCCGCTGCGAATCGCAGGCGTTCAGGATCGATTTCACCGGCAGAAAGAAATACTCCGGCTTTTCAGTCGATCGCCTGCGCGTTGCGGCCGCTGGCGAATTTGCAGCGAGGCGTGCTATGCCCACCAGTGGCGCACGGGAAGTCTGGCTTTGTGGCGGGGGACAATCCGCCGTGGGGCCTTCCGGACTTCCCTTGCGCCAGCCGGCATGGCCCTGGGCAAGGATGCCGGCCTCTGGCTTGGGTTCAGGCGTATCAGGGCAGAAAGGCAGGAATCGAACTACGGGGCGACGAACGGGGAGGCGCCGAGTCGTGAGAATCGGAGCCCGATGGGGAAGAACTGGGGACATAGCAAACCTCGAGCGGGAGCAGTATTTCGCTTTTTATTCGCCACGTCAAGCACTTTCTCTTTGTGTTCGCCTTGGCCAATTTCGGCTCTTGATCGCACCAATACTACTTGTTCTTACGCCGCGGATTTGCCTCGCCTCGGCCTGGGAGCTTTTCCCTGCCATTCCGGGTTAACATCTACATTGAGTTTATCGGAGGGCAAGGCCCGTGCCCCTGCTGTCTCACTTTGTTCGGCTGTGCATCCTGACGCTTTCCGCACTCACTGCATTCGCCCAGGCGCCTGGCCAGAACCCCCCGGCCAAGCCTCCCGCCAAACCAGCGACGGGCCAGCCGCAAGCGCAGCCTCAGGTCCCGCCACAAGAGGCCATCCCCTCGCCGGTCTCCAAGCATTACCCCATCCTCATCATCGCGCAGGGAATTGCGCCCTCTTGGAGCCTGCGTTTAGGCATGAAAGGCCCGGAGCGCCTCGACCGCCCCAACTACCCTCCGGCCGTCCTTGAGCCCGCCGAGGTCACGCGCGATGAGTCCGGCACTTCCTGGACCTACAACGCGAAGGACTCCGCCACGGGCGCTCCCGTGGCAGTCAAGCTGACCCGCGACCCCTGCACCGACGGCCTCTCGGACATGAAGTACACCTTCCGCGTCGAAGTGATTCATGCGCAGATCGGCGTGCTGAAGGGTTGTGGTCAGAGTTCCCCGGACAAGTTCCCGGAGTTCCGCAAGAAGAACCAGCTTGACATGGATGACGACGCGGCCGCGAAGGACAAAGATAAGGACAAAGATAAGGACAAGGACAAAAAGACCGCCGTTCTCGATCCCATCACCAAGTTTGCTCCGCCCGTCGCCGTTGCCTATCTCGATTCCGCCGGCCGCGTCATCGTTGCTCACGGCGAACTAAGAAAGACCGCTGCACTCGCTGGCTCCGAGCTGGCGCTTTCCCACGACGGGAAGAAACTGCTCTACACACGCGCTGATTCCAAGACCGGTCCCGAACGCTCCCTCGTTCTCTACGATTTCGACACCGGCCATTCGCGCGACGTCGCTGGCCCCAACGCCCACGAAGCCTTCTGGTCGCCCGACGACTCCCGCATCGCTTACCTGAAATTCGACGGCCAGCATTGGCAAGTCTGGACCGTACCGACTGCCGCGCCGGAGACGGCGGTGGCGCTTTCTTCGCAATCCGTGGATTCACTCCACGGCTGGCTCACTTCCACGACGGTGCTCGCCAGTGACCTCCAGAACGCATATTGGCTCAGCGAAGATCGGCCCACCGAAACGGTGCCGCTCAGGGACATTTACGGCCCGGATTTTCAGATCGTCAGCAGCGACACCTTCCGCATCTGCCCCA
>DASPTY010000034.1:0-29734 GCA_035623175.1 Candidatus Limnocylindrales bacterium
TTTCAACTCGGGAGGATGATCGAAAAATTGCTTCAGCTTGGAGAAATTCTCGACGTAGTCGCGATAAAGCTTAGGCGAATGAGGAAGTTCGTGAGGTAGGAGGGCGCGACAGTCCATGAACGCTTAGATGATAAACGGAGCTAAAGGTCACTGCAAACCGAAGGAGCCAGCTGTCAGCCATTAGCTGTTAGCCATCAGCAAGCCGGCATTCGGAGCGGCCGCCTCGAAGCACGGCGCTACAGCGGAGAGAGAGGACTTTCACGGCAAACCATGATCCTAACTAATGGCTGTTGGCTAATGGCTGATAGGTGACGGCTGATTAGACGCGGGCGGCGGCTGGATGGAGTCGAGAAATTACCGCCGCGATGGATAGTTTCTTTTCCTCAGAAAGCGGGAAGAGCGGAAGGCGCGCCGGGCTTCCGTGATAACCGCGGAGGTCCATGGCGTATTTGACGCCGGGAATTCCATTTTCAGAAACGATGCACTTGGAGGCTTGTACGAGGAGATGCTGTAAGGCCTTGGCGTGGTCGTGCTGGCCACGTTGAACAAGGTCGAAAAGTTCGGCGCATTTTTCAGGCAGAGCGGCAGCGAGGGCGAGAATGGCGCCGCGGGCGCCGACAGCCAGAGCCGGATAGATCACGGCTGCGCCGCCGGTGAGGACGTGGAAATCGCTGCGCGCGCCAGTGACAATCTCGCCGACACGCTGGATGTTGCCAGAACTGTCCTTGATGCCGACGATATTCGGATGCGCGGAAAGAGTGAGGATTTCCGGGGTTTCGAGCGACACGCCGGTGAATTGCGGAACGGAATAGAGAAGGATCGGAATGGGCGAAGCGTCCGCGACGGCGCGGTAGTGGCGAATGTATGTTTCCGCGCGATAGACAGGCTTGTAGTAATACGGCGTCTTGACCAAGGCCACAGGATAGCCGAGGGCGGCGGCGCGTTTCGTGCGCGCGATTGTTTCCGCGGTGGATTCCGCGCCCGTTCCGGCGATGAGGAGCTTTTCGGAAGCGGCCGTCTCCTTGACGGTGGCAAGAACGGAATCGGCTTCGTCGCGCGAGAGCATCACGGATTCGCCGGTGGAACCGAGAACGACGTAACCGGCGACGGAGGTCAAGTTGTAGCGGCGAGTGTTTTCTTTAACGAAAGAGAGAGAAACAGCTTCGTTGGAATCGAAGGGAGTAACGAGAGCGGGGAAAATACCGGTGATGAGCATAGTTTGGGCGCCGTTGGGCTGGTGATTATTTTAACTGAAAGGCGTGCGGTGCCACAGGGGCTAAAGCCCGATCCCGGGCGCGGCCTGTGTCGCACGGCCTGAAGGCCGTGGTCTCCGGACTAAAGTCCGGGGCTTCCACGATGCGCGGCAGGCTGGGTGGTTTTGCGAAATGTGAGCCAGCGACTTGTGGAACCCAAAGCGTCGGCACTTCGAAGGTTGCAGATATGGCATCCAGGGATGGTAGACCCGGAAGAGGAAAAAACCAGAGAGGACACAGACTGAAGTCTATGCTACGCAGAGGAAGACCCGGAGGCGGCAACGCCGGTGCCGTGGAGGTCCTGAAGACACGATACGCCGCGCTGCAGTTCCACGAGCGAGTGAATGCCGCGGACGGCCGCCTGGGCGGCAGAAAGCGTGGTGATACAGGGAACGTTGTAACGAATGGCCGCACGGCGAATGGACTTTTCGTCGTAGAAGGATTCGCGGCCGAGAGGAGTATTGATCACGAGGCTGATCTTACCGGTCTTGATGAGGTCAACGATGTTGGGACGGCCTTCGTTGACCTTGAAGACTTCGTCGCAGGGAACACCAGCGGCGTGGAAGGCAGAGGAGGTTCCGCGGGTGGCGACAAGCTTGAAACCGAGGGAGACGAGTTCCTTGCCAAGCGGGCCGATGCCACGCTTGTCTCGGTCATTGACACTGATGAACACCGTGCCGCCGTGGGGAAGCTTTTGGCCAGCGGCCAATTGAGCTTTCGCGAAGGCCTGGCCATAGTCGGTGGAGATTCCCATGACTTCGCCGGTGGAGCGCATTTCCGGGCCAAGAATCGTGTCCACGCCACGGAATTTGTTGAAGGGGAAAACCGGTGACTTGACGGAGTAGAAATCGCGGACGGCGATTTCCGCAACACCATTGTTGTGCACGAGGGGGAGATTCATGTCCGCGAGGCGGCGGCCGACCATCAGTCGCGCAGCAACCTTGGCGAGAGGAACGCCGGTGGCCTTGCTCACGTAGGGAACAGTGCGAGAGGCGCGCGGGTTGACCTCGAGGACATAGACGGTTTCACGCTGGATGGCGTACTGGACGTTCATCAGGCCGACGACCTTGAGGGCGAGCGCGAGACGCTTCGTGTAATCGCGTATGGTTTCCAGGACTTTGGGAGAGAGGCTGACCGGGGGGAGCACGCAGGAGGAGTCGCCGGAATGGACGCCTGCTTCCTCGATGTGCTCCATGATGCCGCCGATGACGACTTCGGAGCCGTCGGCGAGAGCGTCCACATCCACTTCGGTGGCTTCTTCGAGGAATTGATCAATCAGGACGGGACGAGCGGGGCCCATCAAAGCGGCCTGCGCTACGTATTCCTGGACGGTATTCACGTCGTAAGCGATGACCATGGCGCGCCCGCCAAGCACATAACTGGGGCGGACAAGAACAGGCATGCCAATCTCGCCGGCAACACGCGCGGCCTCTTCGGGCACGAGCGCGGTGCCGTTGCGGGGCTGTGGGATGCGGAGTTCCTCAAGGAGACGCCCGAAGCGGCGGCGATCTTCGGCAAGATCAATGGATTCGGGAGCAGTGCCGACGATGGGCACGCCGTTGCGTTTCAGTTCGAGAGCGAGATTGAGCGGCGTTTGCCCACCGAATTGGACGATGACGCCTTGAGGCTTTTCGCGCTCGACGATGGCGAGGACGTCTTCAAGGGTGAGCGGCTCGAAGTAAAGGCGGTCGGAGGTGTCGTAGTCCGTCGAAACCGTTTCCGGGTTGCAGTTCACCATGATGGTTTCAAAACCATCATTGCGCAGGGCAAAGCTGGCATGGCAGCAGCAGTAATCGAACTCAATTCCCTGCCCGATGCGGTTGGGACCGCTGCCCAGAATCATAATTTTCTGTTTGGGAGTGACGTTGGCTTCGTCTTCCTCCTCATAACTGGAATACAGGTAAGGAGTGAAGGATTCGAACTCGGCAGCGCAAGTGTCCACGCGCTTGAAGACGGGCGCGACACCATAGCGGGCGCGCTGGAGACGCACGGCGGCGGGCGTGGTCTTCCAGATTTGGGCAAGGTACTCGTCGCTAGCCCCGATGCGCTTCACTTCGCGGAGAAGGTCCTTGGAAGCCGTTTCGACAGTGACCGCGGCGGCGCGGCGATTAACCTGAATGATTTCCTCGATCTGATGGACGAACCAAGGGTCGATCTTGGTGAGATCGCAAATCTCCTGCGCAGGCAGGCCGCGTTCGACCGCGGTAAGGAGCCAGTGGATGCGATTGGGGCGAGGAGTGGCGAGTTTTTCGCGAAGAAGCGAATCGGGAGTTTCGGCTGGAGCGCGCCAAGGAGTGCTGGGCTCGAGTGAGCGAATTCCCTTCTGCAGAGCTTCTTTGAATGTGCGGCCGATGGACATTACCTCGCCGACGGACTTCATTTGTGTGCCGAGGGTGCTGTCCGAGCCAGGAAACTTCTCGAATTGCCACTTGGGAATTTTCACCACAACATAATCGATGGTGGGCTCGAAACTCGCAGGCGTTTTCTGGGTGATATCGTTGGGAATTTCGTCGAGGGACATGCCCACGGCGAGGCGGGCGGCAATTTTCGCAATGGGGAAACCGGTGGCTTTGCTTGCCAGCGCAGAACTGCGGGAGACGCGCGGGTTCATCTCGATGACGACCATGCGGCCGTTTTCCGGGTTGATGGCGAATTGCACGTTGGAACCGCCGGTCTCGACGCCGACTTCGCGGATGATGGCCGCGGCGGCGTCACGCATGCGCTGGTACTCCTTGTCGGTGAGGGTCTGGGCGGGAGCGACGGTGATGGAGTCGCCGGTGTGCACGCCCATGGGATCGAAGTTTTCGATGGAGCAGATGACCACGAAGTTGTCGCGAAAATCGCGCATGACTTCGAGCTCATATTCTTTCCAGCCGAGGACGGACTCTTCGACGAGGGCTTCGTGGACGGGGCTCATGTCGAGAGCGTGAGCGATGGCTTCGGCAAATTCTTCCTTGTTGTAAGCAATGGAGCCGCCGGTGCCGCCGAGAGTGAAGGATGGACGGATGACGAGCGGGAAACCAAGCTGGTCGCAGAGGCGCATGGCGTCCTGCGCGTTATTCACCAGAGCGGAAGCCGGGACTTCGAGACCGATTTTTCGGCAGGCGTCCTTGAACCAGAGGCGATCTTCAGCAACTTTGATGGCGCGGAGAGAGGCGCCGATCATTTCGACATGATGGCGTTCGAGGATGCCGGTCTCGGCAAGCTCGACGGCGAGATTGAGAGCGGTCTGGCCACCGACGGTGGGCAGAAGCGCGTCGGGGCGCTCCTTGATGATGATTTCTTCGAGATATTCCTTGGTGAGCGGCTCGATGTAGGTGCGGTGAGCCATTTCCGGGTCGGTCATGATGGTGGCGGGGTTGGAGTTTACCAGGACGACTTCGTAGCCTTCCGAACGGAGGGCTTTGCAGGCTTGCGCGCCGGAATAGTCAAATTCGCAAGCCTGGCCGATGACGATCGGGCCGGAGCCGATGATGAGGATTTTATGGATGTCTTTGCGTTTCGGCATAGAACTCGTCAGGGCACGGCTTTAGCCGTGCCGCAAAATGACTCCTTCAACCTGAATGGGCTTCAGCCCCTGAGGCGTCTCGTCCAACGGGTACTCGTCTGACGCAGACGACCAACGGAAATCTCTTGGGTTCGCCACCAGTTTTCTGCGGACCGGGTTTTCCCAGATGTACTGTAAATGCTTCTTGTAGTCCGCAACGTCTCGAATGCGGTGATCGCTGAAGCCGCGTTGCCAGACGGGAAATTGCATGTTCCTCTCAAGGGCAAGTTTCCTCGCCGAGCCTCCCTTGATGTACTGCACGACGCGCTCCAGAGACTTATCAACGGCAGGCGTCAGTAGCACATGAAAGTGGTCCGGCATTAGCACGAAAGCATGCAACAAAAAGGCTCCCTCTTGGCGATAGTGCAATAAGGAGTCAACGAAGATCGAGCATGGCGGTTCCGTGACAAACAGCGGACAACTCTGCCACGTACGCGAGGTCACAAAGTAGGTACCCGGGACGCTTCCATGTCGGCTAGGTACTGCCATTGCCCTCAGCGGCTAAAGCCGCCCTCCTTTCGTTGGCCTAACGGCACGGCTGAAGCCGTGCCCTGACGAAAACCTTCGTCGGTTGGCTCTCGGTACTAGGATCGTAGCCTCTTAAGGATCTCTTCTCCTTCTTGGGCAGGCATTGCTTTCAGTATTTTGCCTATCTCCCGGACCTTTTTGTTTTGGACTTTTTGAGAAGCGTCCTGTGACCGATTCAAGAGATCACACTCTTTGTTGGCGCTTGTGCACTGAAACTCCATAAATGCAAAGCTCTCCAGAAACTTCCTCACAAAAGAATGTCGCATCGATTTCGCGTCAATCTCAATATCCTTGATGGAAAATGGATCGAATTCCAGCATCTCCACGGCGATCGTGCATTTCTCCTTGAGCCTCTCATCGAAGTAAGATTTGAGCCTGATATTTGTCTGTTGGCTCTTGCCCGGCGAGATATATTGGGCAACGCGACAGGCGAGCGATTCCGTCTCGCCAAAATAAACACCTTTAAGCTCCGCATTCGGGGACGTCACGAGCCATCGATAAACGGCAGGCTTGTCGTAAATCGCTCTCATGCGCTCCGTGACGTGGACCGGGAAGCGATAGGCGGTCCCTGAATTTGATTCCACGGGAACCCAGCGAACCTCGATATTGAGTCTGGGACTCATCCGGTAGCATTCACTCTCGATCGGCACAAGATAAGCTTAATAGCCAAGGAAATCATCGGCGGGAGCTCCCGGGATGAGCGAATTCCTTCATCAGGTCGGTGAACTGAGTAAAGAGATAGTGAGAATCGTGCGGGCCGGGAGAGGCCTCGGGGTGATACTGCACGCTGAAGAGCGGCAGGTTCTTGTGGCGCATGCCCTCGTTGGTGTGGTCGTTGAGGTTCAGGTGCGTGACCTCAACGTCGCTGGATGGCAGGGACTCCGGGTCGACGCAAAACCCATGATTCTGGGCGGTGATTTCCACTTGATTGGTGAGGAGATTCTTCACGGGATGGTTGGAGCCGTGATGGCCGAACTTTAGCTTGAAGGTCTTTCCCCCAAGCGCGATGCCGCAGAGTTGATGGCCCAAGCAAATGCCGAAAATCGGGACGCGCCCGGCCAGCTTGCGAATATTTTCTTGCGCGTAGGTGATGGGCTCAGGATCGCCGGGGCCATTTGAGAGAAATACGCCATTGGGGCCGAGCGAGAGAACATCTTCGGCGGAGGTATTTGCCGGGACGACGGTCACATCGCAGTGGTGGTCCACCAGCATGCGGAGAATGTTCTGCTTGATGCCATAGTCGTAGGCAACAACCTTGAAGCGGTGAGCGTCCGGGCTGGTGCCAGCCTCGCCCATCTGTTCAGCCCAGGGAGAGGTGACGAGTTCGATGGAGCCTTTTTGCCAATCGTACGATTGTTTACAGGTGACCTGGCTGGCGAGTTCCTGGCCGGCCATGGTGGGAAGCTGCTTCGCTTCGAAGACGAGCTGGTCGGCAGGGGTGCCGTCGGTCGAGACAATTCCGCGCAAAGCGCCCACTTTGCGGATGTGGAGAACCAGAGCGCGCGTATCAATGTCCCAGATGACGGGAATTCTGTGGCGATTGAGATAGAGCTGTGCGGTTTCGGCGGAACGCCAGTTGGAAGAAATCTGGGAGAATTCGCGGACGATGAGCGATTCAATGTACGGCCGCGGTGACTCCTCGTCGTCGAGATTGGCGCCGACGTTGCCGATGTGGGGATAGGTGAGACAGACGATCTGGCCCGTATAGCTGGGATCAGTGAAAACTTCCTGGTAACCGGTGAGGCTGGTATTGAAAACGACTTCGCCGCCGCGGCGGGTGATGGCGCCGGCCGCGCGGCCGTTAAATACGCGCCCGTCTTCGAGCGCAAGAAAGGCTGGTCTGTGCAGAACTTCGGTCAGTGGGTCCTCCGTCCAGCTTCATTTTTCGTTGGCCTCGGTCGTCGAGAGCGAGCCGAAATGATCCACGGGCCAGTAGGCAAAAACAGCGCGGCCATAGATGAACTGGCTGCCGACCGGGCCAAAGACTCGCGAATCGTTGGAACTGATGCGATGGTCTCCCATGACGAAATAGCTGCCCCGGGGGACTTTCACGGGGCCGTAGTCGCTCACGTCGGCGTATTGAGGTGGCACATAAGGTTCGGAAATGGACTGGCCGTCGATGAGCACGACACCGTGGCGAATCTCGACGGTCTCGCCGGGCAAACCAATGACACGCTTGATGAAAGACTTGGTGCGGTCGAGCGGATACCAGAAGACGACCACGTCGCCGCGATCGATGGGCTCGAAGCGGTAGACAAATTTGTTGATGAAGATACGCTCCTGGTCCGAGAGGAGCGGGGCCATGCTGGTGCCCTCGACTTTCACAGGTTGATAGAGAAAGACGATGATGACCAGGGCCAGGCCGACGGCGATGAGGAGGTCGCGGGTCCAGACGCGAATTTCGTGGCGCAAGACATGGCGTGGAGACGCGGGCGCGCCGGTCGGGGACTCGGAAGCCAAAGGAGAATTGGTGGCGTTGGGAGCGTCGCCTTGGGGAGGAGAGATGTTGTTCTCGTCAGGTTTCAGCATCTCGTACTGCCTTTCATTTATAACATGCGGGCTGGATTTTAGGCCAGCCGGGATTTGAGGTTTGAGGCCAAATCCCAGAACCGTGTGATTGGATTCGTGGGACGTGCCGGGCCGTTGCACGCGGGCGGGGAGTCCGGATGGAATCTATTCGAGAGAGAGGGCAAAGTTGAGGGCCGCGAGAGAGGCGACGACGGCCGTTTCGGTGCGGAGGATGAGCTTGCCGAGGGAGGCTTCGTGAAGGCCAGCAGCACGGGCGGCGGCGAACTCGGCGTGCGTCCAGCCGCCTTCGGGGCCGATTGCCAGGAGAGCGGTTGTCACTTGACGAAAAGCAGATTCCTCGCTGGGCTCGGAATGACAATTTAAAGGGCGTGGTTGAGCACTGGTCAGGATTTCACGAAGGGATTTGGCCGCTGGTGCTTCGGAGAGAAGGATGCGGATGTCGTCCTTTTGGGCGTCGAATGCGGCTTCAGGCTTCGCAAGTGGGTCGAGAAGCGGCAATTGGACGCGGCGGCATTGCTGAGAAGATTCGAGGAGGATTTTCTTCCAGCGTTCGGCGCGCTTCGGGGCAGCGGACAGAAAGGCCCTCTCGCTACGGGCAGCGGCGAGAGGCACGATGCGGGTGACGCCCAGCTCAGTGGCTTTTTCGAGGGCCCACTCGAAAGCGTCGAACTTGACGACAGAAAGAAGCAGGGTGGTTCTCAGCCGTGGAACGTAGCCCGGTAGTCGTTCGAGGAGCTGGAATTTGACCTCGTCACGTTTGACGATCTCGATGCGGCCAAGCCAGACGGATGTGCCGTCGCTGAGTTCGTAGAGCTGGCCGGGCTGGGCGCGCAGGACGCGGCCGAGGTGGTGAGCGGCTTCACCTGACATGGAGGCGCGCTGGTTTTCAAAGTGATCGACGAAGAAACGGCGGCGCATGTGAGGCTATGTTCTCATGAAAAGAGAAAAGTAGAAGAGTGCAAGAGTGAAAGAGTTTAAGAGTGTGCAAGTCTGCCGCAGACGGCGACCGCTACAGAATCGAGTTGAGTTTAGCCGAAGATGTCTTTGACTTTGTCAAAGAGGGAGGAGCCGCGCTCCGCGGGCTTGTTGTCAACTTTTAGAGTGGCGTCGAGTTGCTCCATAAGCTTGCGTTGGTCCTTAGTAAGCTTGGTCGGAGTCAAGACGCGAACATGGTAGTAGAGGTCGCCACGTCCCCCACCGTGGGGATCGGGGAGACCCTTACCCTTGATGCGGAAGACGGCGCCACTTTGGGTGCCCTCGGGCACCTTCAGGCGCTCATCGCCGTTGAGGCCGGGGACTTGAAGCTCGGTGCCAAGTGCAGCCTGTGCGATGCTGAGAGGAATCGTGCAGTAGAGATCGGCGCCGCGGCGCTCGAAAAAGCTGTGCTCCCTGACTTCGAGAACGACGTAAAGGTCGCCGGCGGGACCGCCATTCGGTCCGGGCTCACCTTCCCCTTGAACGCGGAGACGTGTGCCGGTGTCAACGCCGGGCGGGATGCGGAGTTCGATGGTGCGTTCGCGATCCACGCGACCCTGGCCATTGCAGTCCGGACAACGCTCCTTGATGATTTGCCCAGCGCCCTGGCAGGCAGGACAAGTGCGATTGATCGTGAAGAAACCCTGCGTATAGACGAGCTGGCCGCGCCCACCACAAGTCTGACAGGCGGCGACGCCGGTTCCCTTCTTCGCGCCAGTACCGTTGCAGGACTCGCAGAATTCCTGGCGGGGTACACGGATCTTGGTCGCAACGCCGGTGGCGGCTTCTTCGAAAGTCAGCGTCATGTCATAGCGGAGATCCGCGCCGCGCTGCGGGCGACTGCGTCCACCGCGGCGGCCGCCACCGCCGAACAAATCCTCGAAGCCGAAAAAGTCGCCAAAGATGTCGTGGAAATCCTGGAAGATGGTGGAGTTAAAGTCTGTTGGCGCGCCGACTCCAGCGAGACCTGCGTGGCCGTAAGTGTCGTAGACCTGGCGCTTCTGCGCGTCACTGAGCACGCTGTAGGCTTCCGTACATTCGCGAAAGCGGACTTCCGCCTCTTCTTTGTTCTGGGGATTGCGATCGGGATGCCACTTGAGCGCAGCTTTACGGTAGGCGGACTTGATCTCATCCACCGAGGAGGTCTTGGTTACGCCAAGGACTTCGTAGAAGTCACGTTGTTGGGAGCGCGGCATGTCTCTCAGTCATCACCCTAAGTTTGATTTTACTGTAATCGGCGATCAGCGACCGGCGATCAGGAACCTGCGTTCGGAGTCGTAACGGGCACCCGTAGCGACTCCGCGTCGTGAGTTCTCAATTGGCTTCCGACTTAGATGCGCCGCCGGGATGAACGGCTACGCGGACCATAGCGGGGCGAAGAACGCGGCCGTGGTAGACATAACCGGGTTGATAGACCGACAGGATGGTGCCGTCGGGATGGTCGACGGTTTCGGAACGGTCCATAGCCTGGTGCAGATGCGGGTCGAAGGGCTTGCCGAGGGGGTCAATGCGTTCGGCGCCCAAACGGGCGAGGTTGTCCATGAGCTGCTTGTAGATCAGTTCAAAGCCCTTCCGGTAGTTCTCGTACTCGGCCTCGCGATGGGCAGCGAGAGCGTGCTCGAAGCCGTCAAGGACGGGGATCAGGCTCTCGATAACGCGAGCGGTGGCGCGCTGGACGGCTTCTTTGTTCTCTTTTTCGGCGCGCTTGCGATAGTTGGCGAAGTCGGCTTGATGGCGGACAAGCGTCTGGCGCAGGTCTTCGAGGTCGGCCGCGAGTTTCTTGACCTCGGCGTCTGCCCGGGCGGTATCTTCGGCGACGGCTTTTTCCTCCGTTGACGGAGTGATTTCCGGTTCGTTCGAGGCGTTATCGAGCTTCTGGTCCTTCATCAGTCCTTCCCCAATTTCCAGTTAACGGATGCTATTCCTTCTTGTTCAGTGCTTCGCTGAACAGCTGAGCAACGTAGGCCACGGCGGTCATGGCGCGCTCATAATGCATGCGCGTAGGCCCAAGAACGCCGAGGGTTCCCTGCAGGGTGTCGCGCGCGGAGTAAGGCGCGCCGATGAGCACGAGATTTTCGCCAGCCTGGGAAATCTCTTTGACACCGATCTGGACGAACACGGGCTCCGGTGTATCTATGCAGGCATTCAAAATCGCGATCAGGCGATGCTTTTCCTCGATGGCGGAAAGGAGTTCGCGCAATTGCACCTGGCCGGCGAATTCGGGAGCGCTGACAATCTGGGCCGTTCCTTCAATGTAGACCTGTTGAGAGGGGCTCTCGCCAAGGACGGCGGGGTCGCAGAGTGTCAGAGCGCTGCCCGCGATGGAATCATAGCGCTCACGCTCCGTGGCAAGTTTCTGCAGTAAATCCTCGCGGATCGCTTCCAGAGTCCAGCCCGAATAATTACGATTGAGGAATTCGACAGTGGCGTCCAGTTCCGACTGGGTGAACAGGCGAATGGGGCGCAGCACCTTGTCACGGCTGTTGCCCCCCGGAGAGATGAGTACGACGACGACGCGGCCATCGGGAAGAAGCCACATGCGTACATGCTCGAGAACAGTCCTGCGGAGTGGCGGAGCAACGATAATGCCCACGCCCTTCGAGACTTCCGCAAGAACGTGCCCAGCCTTCTCGGTGATTTCGGCGGCTGACTTGGTGCCGGACATTTCGCGGCGAATCCAATCGCGGTCCTCTACCGTAAGAGTGGCTTGGGAGGCAATTTCTTGAGCAAAAAAGCGGTAGGCGGCCGCAGTGGGGATGCGGCCGGCGGAGGTGTGAGGTTGATAGAGGTAGCCGTCATCCTCGAGGTCGGCCATGACGTTGCGAATGGTCGCAGTGCTTAAGGATTCCTCGAAGCGCTTGGAAATGAGGCGCGAGGAGACAGGCTCGCCAGATTCGATATAGGTGCGGACGATATCCGCCAGAATCTGGCGATTGCGGCGTTCCTGGAGAGCGTTGGTGCGCATAGCAGCAGTCACGGATCTCTGCTACTCCCATTTTAGAAAGCATGTCAAGCGAGGTCAAAGGAGATCGTCCAGGAGGAGCACTTCCGGGCGAGCGGCCTGCCCATTAGGGTGCGCTGGAGTTTGCGGGAAGATTCGAAATGGGCGGTTTTCCGAGGGGTAAAGGCGGCGATGGCGGCTAGGCAGTGACCGTTCCCGGCTTGTATTGTGCCGCATAGGACCAGGAGGGACACACGATGCGATCCAGCAGGAAGAGGGGTGAGTTTAAGTTTTGTTTATCAATGGTTCATCGGAGCGAAACATTCCAATGGCAACTTCGTTACCCGGAGTCAAGTATCCAATTGGCTGATAGCTGGTATCAGGATGCTGGTGCTGTGGGTTTTCAACGATTTGCACAGGTAGTGCCCTTCTCCGGTTGGCGCTGCTGTGCTATATGCATCCCACAAAGAAGTATTAGTTTGACAACGATCTGAGGATACTGCGGCTGGGACAAAATGTTCCTTTGGCAGCGAGTGGATTCTGTTCCGACTCCGGGACTAAGCAAAGGGTTTCCTGCCGCGCGTCGAGGCTATTTCTGAACGAGGAGGAATGCGAATGAACGCAGTCAAGAATGAGTGGCGTTTTCCATTACGATGTGCCGCGTTGCTGGGGCTTGTATTACTGATTGCCGCGGGCGTTCATGCCCAATCCACAACAGATGGAGCGATTGGTGGAACCGTGACAGACCCCACGGGAGCCGCCGTTGCCGGAGCCGATGTAGGGGTCACAAGCAACGCGACGGGGCTGGAGCAGAAGACAACAACGGATGAGACGGGCTATTTTCGCGTGGCAAAGCTTCAACCTGCGGTATATACGGTAAAGATCATAGCCAAGGGATTCGCGCCGTTCACTGCGGAACAAGTGATCGTCCAGGTGGGCACGCTGACCGACCTATCCGCGAAACTGAATCTCGCGACCGCAGGGGCAACGGTTCTGGTCAGCGCGGAACTGCCAGCCATCAATACAACGAGCCAGGATTTTGCGCCCATCGTCGACCAGACGCAGGTCGGGAATCTGCCCATCAATGGGGGCCGGTGGTCGGACTTCGCATTGCTGACGCCGGGAGTGGTGAACGACGCGAACGGGTTCGGGCTTTTGAGCTTTCGCGGGATGAGCACACTGCTCAACAACAACACCATAGATGGAGCGGACAACAACCAGGCATTCTTCTCCGAGGAGCGCGGCCGGACGAGGGCGGGCTACTCATCGGCAAAAGCAGCGGTGCAGGAATTTCAGGTCAACACGTCCAACTACTCATCGGAATACGGACGAGCAGCCGGGGCAGTGGTTAACACAGTAACGAAGAGCGGGGGGAACGGGATTCATGGGGAAGCGTATTTCTACGACCGCGACAACAGCTGGGGAGCGACCAACCCGTTTACCACGCTGACAACGCAAAATCCCGATGGAAGCTTTTCGACAAATCCGTACAAGCCCACCGACGTGCGGAAGATGTACGGCTTCGGCGTCGGCGGCCCGATCCGCAAGGACAAGCTGTTCTGGTTCTTCGCATTCGACCGTTACGACAGAAACTTCCCTGGGACCGCGGTGGCCGGAAGTCCTAAGGCCTTCTATGCCAGCCCGCTGGCGGCGCTGACAGCCGCGTACACCGTCGACGGCACGACGAATTGCTTCCAGGCGAGCGGAAAAAGCAACATCAACACGGCAGCATTCACGATGACGAACGGCTCCAACATTGCCACGGCGACGATCGGCGCATGCACGCTCTTTTCGAACCTCGGACTCGCGGACTACCCGACCGCCGCGACCACCTACAACAATGGTCTCTCCGGCCTCCTGGGCGAACTCGGGCCGGTCCCGCGCAAGGGCCAGCAGACCATTTTCTTCCCCAAGATCGACTGGCAGATCAACTCCAAGAACCATGCGTCCATCGAAGTGAACCGGATGCGCTGGGGGTCGCCGGCGGGGATCCAGACGCAATCGAGCAATACGTACGGCATCGCGAGTTTCGGGAACGACTATGTGAGGGATACCTGGGGTGTCGCGAAACTATACACATTCATCACCAGCAACCTTTCAAACGAAGCGCGGTATCAATACGGCCGCGATTTCGAGTTCGAGTTTCCGCAAGCGCCAACGGCCTATGAGAAGGCGAACTTCTTGACTCCGGCGACGGCGCCCGGCTACACGAATCCGCTGGGACTGCCCCCCGACGTTTTCATCACCAACGGCTTTGACATGGGAGTTCCGACATTCTTGCAGCGACCAGCTTATCCGGATGAACGCACCAATCAATTCGCGGATACGGTGACCTGGACGCACGGGAAACACATCTTCAAATTCGGAGGAGACTTCCGACACGTAAATGAGGTAGCGCAGAACCTGCGGTATCAGTTTGGGTCCTTCAGCTACAGCAGCGTAGCGAACTATCTTTCCGATCTGCTCGATCCCAACCAGTGCGTGAGCAGCACAGGCGCCAAGGTTGCCTGCTATTCGAGCTATCAGCAAGCATTTGGGCCGCTGGGATTCTCCTTCAACACGAACGACATTGCATTCTTCGCCGAAGATAACTGGCGGGTCCTGCCGCGCGTAACACTGACGGTCGGCGCTCGTTACGAGTACGAAATGATGCCGAGCGTGATCCTGCCTAACCCTGCAGTTCCGCAGACACAGTCGTTGCCGAGCGACACGAATAACCTGGGTCCAAGGATCGGGTTCGCCTGGGACGTATTCGGAGACGGAAAAACCTCGGTGCGGGGAGGATACGGAATTTACTTTGGCCGAATCATCAATTCAACGATATACAACGCACTGATCAATACGGGCGTCACGGGAGGCCAGTTCTCCTACTTCTTCACACCGACGTCCGCGGGCGCGCCAGCCTTTCCGCAAATCCTTACCACTCAACCGGCATCGGCCTCAGGGTTGAGCATCGTTTTCTTCGACAAGAGCTTTCAAGCACCCTCGGTGCAACAGACCGACTTGACCGTGGAGCGGGAGATTGCCCGGAATACGGTAGTCTCCGTGAGCTATCTGGGGAGCTTCGGGCGGAGTCTGCCGGATTTCGTGGACACGAACACAGGTGCGGCCGCTACCAATATCACCTACACAGTGGCAACGGGAGGACCCATGGCCGGGGGGGCCTACACGACGCCGTTCTATGGAACGACAAAGGTAGTGGTAAAAGACCCGAGCGGGAACGTCCTTTCCACAACCGCGGGAACGCGGCCGAACCCCAACTTTGGAGCCATGACGGAGATCTTCAGCGGCGTCAGCTCGAACTACAATGCGCTGGTACTGCAATTGAACCGCCGCATGACCAATCACCTCCAGTTGATGGCCAATTACACCTGGTCCCATTCGCTGGACTATGGCCAGAACGCCACCACCTTCACGGATACGAACGACCTGCTTTCGCCAACGAACATGCGCGCGGAATACGGGAACTCCATATTTGACATACGGAACCGACTTGTTGTCAGTGCGCTAGCGGAGAGCCCCTGGCACGTGAACGGTTGGGCCGGCTATCTGGTGAATGGTTGGCAGCTTGCGCCGATTTACGCTGCGCAGAGCGGGCTTCCCTACTCGCTGGTTACCAGCGGGACGCCGCCCCAGGTCGTAACGACGAGCACGGACCCGACAACGGGCGACGTCACCACGACGACGTATTCGGCGCTCGGTGGCGGCGTGAACGCCTCGAACGGGCGCAAGGGCATTGCCGCGGTCGGACGCAACACCTTCCGCATGAAGCGGACGATTGACATGGACCTGCGGTTCTCCAAGAGCGTAAGGTTCGGCGAGCGTTATAAGGCGGAACTGCTTGCGGAAGCATTTAACATCTTCAACCACCAAAACGTGACAGGCGTGAACAATACCGGTTACATCATCTCGACGAGCGGTTCAGTCAACACGGGGAATGGAACGGTCGCATGCAGCGCGGCGGCCCCTTGTTTGAGCTACAACGGTTCGTTTGGGACAGTCACGAACTCGAACAGCAATTTTGCTTATACGCCGAGGCAAGTACAGATCGGATTCCGCTTCTTCTTCTAAACAAGCCCGAAAACGAGGATTCGTTCAACCTACGGGGTCGCTTCGGCGGCCCCGTAAATCTTTTGGGGGCGTCGCATGACGTGAAACTCCGGTTTTCACCGTTTCGCATAGGGCAAGCAATAGCACTCTCGGCACAGAGAGTAACTTTGCGCGCACGAATGGGTTATATGAGAAAGGTGGCGCAAATAGCCAAGGGTGAGCGCAAATGAAATGGAGAAACTTTGTTCTGGCCGCAGTGGCTTTTGTTGGTGTGGCTTTCCTCTGCGGACATCTGGTCCGAGCCCGCAACGTTGACAAGCGTGGCTCGCTGCGAGTGGACGGCCGGGACCGCACCTATGCGTTCCACGTGCCGAGGGGCTATGACGGAAAGCAACTCGTGCCGCTCGTGCTGGCGCTGCACGGGCGCTTAGGCAAGGGCGTGGGGGAGGAGAGACTTTCGCACCTGGAAAAAGTGAGCGACAAACACGGATTCCTGGTCGTCTACCCTGATGGGCTGGACCGCAGTTGGGCAGATGGCCGCGGGGGAACGCCCTCGGACAAGAATGGAGTGGACGACGTCAAGTTTCTTTCGGCGCTGATAGACAAGATGGAGGGGGAATTTCGCGTGGACGAGACGCGAGTTTATGCCACGGGAATGTCGAATGGGGGATTCATGAGCGGGAGGCTGGCGTGCGAATTGTCCAACCGAATCGCCGCCGTGGGGATTGTAGCTGCTTCCCTGTCGGAAAGTGCAGCCGGGAACTGCCGGCCCGCAAAACCGATTTCCGTATTGATTTTCCAGGGCACGGAAGATCCGCTGGTGCCGATTCAAGGAGGGGCGATTGGGCGAAACGGCGCGGGCGGAATGGTGCTTTCGCACGACAAAGCGGTCCAGAAATTTGTGGAGTTGGACCGCTGCGAGGCTCCACCGAGGAAGGAGCACATTGAAGACAGGGCAGGCGACGGCACCAGCATTGATATCGCGACGTATTCGGGATGCGCGGACGGCAGCGAGGTTCGCAGCTACGTCGTTAACGGCGGCGGACACACCTGGCCGTCCGGCATGCAGTATCTTCCTTCGGTGATGATAGGCAAGACCACGCGCAATTTGGACGGGAGCGAGGTCATCTGGGAATTCTTGTCCCAACACACTCGATAATCGTTGAAGCATTGCACGTCGGGCGGGGAGAGACAGCACAACAAGGTGAGATTCTTCGCCCATCCTCGTCGGATGGGCTCAGAATGACAGGTCCGCGTCTACGGTCGTAGTCCTCAGAGTGGGACGCGATACTATTCGCGGGGCTCGTCCGGGGACTCTGCTGGCATAGAGGCCAGATTGCGCAGGTGGTTGGTGGAGTTGGGCGGCGGAGTGGGAGCGGCGAGGCCAGCCGTCTCCGAGCCGAGGCCGAGCTTCTGCAGGGTCAGGGCATCGAGCTTGCCGGTAGGATTCAGCCCCTTGGAAGCTTGGAATTTTCTCATGGCCGCGACGGTGGAACCGTCCCACTTTCCCGTTGGAGTTCCGGCGAAGGCGCCATTCCGAGCGAGGGCGTCCTGAATTTCGCTGATGCGCTCGGGCGTTGGGGCAGATTGGCCCTTTACCCGTTTGCCCCTTCGTTTTTTGGTAGATTTTTTGGTCGAGGAATCAGAGGCCGCGTGCGAACTTCCGGCAGAGGAGGTCTTGGGAGTCGTTTTTGACGCACCTTGGCCGGAGTTTTGCGTAGCCACTGCGGGCAAGGTCCAAAGGCTCGCGACAAGTGCCGCGAGAACGAGCCAAGTAAAGTTTCTCCTGCAAAGTAGTTGACGCATTGCTGGGGTGAATGTGCCTTTGCTACCTGCCGTCTGCCGGGACCACACCGGGGAGAAACACGGTCATGATTCTGTCGGTGGGGCTGTGCCGCATAACCTTGAAGACGACGTTGTCGCCGGCCTTGAGCTTGGCGACGGCCTTGCGATATTCGTCCACCGAAGTAACCGACTGGCCGTTGATTTCGGAGATGACGTCGCCGCGGCCAAATTGCAGATCTTCGGCAAAGCTGCCCGGTTCGACCTCGCTCACGAGCACGCCCTTCTGCCCTTCCATTCCGACGCGTTGGGCGCGGTCAGGGGTCAGGCTCTCGACGTGCAGGCCGAATTCCGAGGGCGCTTCGTCGTCAGGAGTGTTATTGACCCGGCCAGCGGTGTTGGGGAAGACGCGCGTACGGTCCTCCACGGTGGCACTGGTCTCACGCTGTTGCTTGTCGCGGTAGTAAGTAATGGTGACCTTGCTGCCTATGGCTGAAGTGGCGATGGGATTGACGAGATCGTTGCCAGATTTCACCGGCTTGCCATTGATGGCGCTGATGACGTCGCCACCCTTAAGACCTGCTTTTTCCGCAGGGCTGCCCGGCTCGACGCCCTCGATGACGACCCCGTAGGGAGCGCCGAGAGACTTCAAGGTGATCTGGTTGGTGCTCAGTTCTTCCTGGAAGCTGACACCGATGGAGCCACGAGTCATGCGGCCAGTCTTGACGACCTGATTGTAGACTTCGCGTGCAGTGTTGGAGGGCATGGCGAAGCCGACGCCTTCATAGCCGCGCCCACCGGTGAGAATCGCGGTATTGATACCGATGACCTGACCGGCCAGGTCCACGAGCGGGCCACCCGAATTGCCGGGGTTGATGGCCGCATCGGTCTGCAGGAAGCGCTGGAACTGGCGGCCCATGCCGCCGCGGTCCTTGGCACTGATGATGCCAGCGGTAACAGTGGCTTGGAGGCCGAAGGGACTGCCGATGGCGAGTACCCAGTCGCCCACTTGCACGCCATCGGAATTCCCGAGGTTGGCGAAGGCCAGATCCTTGCCCGCATCAATCTTGATGACCGCCAGGTCGGACTCTTCATCGGTGCCAATTACCTTGGCGGTGTACTTGGTGGGGTCGCCGTTCAGTTGGACTTGAATCTTGGAGGCCTGCTCGACCACGTGGTTGTTTGTCAAGATGTAACCGGTCTTGTCCAGAATGACGCCCGAGCCCAGGCTGCGCTCCGCCTGGGGCTGGGCCTGACCGGGGCGGCCATCAAAGAAGTGGAAGAAGAAGTCTTCACTCGGATCATCCGGGTCCGACGGAGAGGACCGGCGCTTCCTGGACTTGCGATCAATCACTTGCGTGGTGGCGATGTTGACCACGGCGGGCTCCACGCGATTGACAATGGACGAAAATGAACTCGAAGAGGGGACCGGGTCGGGCAGAGACAGCGTTGCCGCATTGGTTCCGGCAAACGCAAAACCCTTCATCGCGGAGACTTTGCCGGAAACGACCGTCCCGATCAAGATGCCGACCACGAGAGTCGCCGAAATAAGTGCGGCGGCGACCAGTTTACGGCGCCGCGTCCAATCCACTCTGTTTGTTTCTAGATCCATACTTTCCTGACTCCTAATTAGATGGGTGGCCGAGTCCACTTGCGAAAAGTATAACACCCGCAAGAGCGGGGAGTTTCTCTCCGCAGAGGATGCGCGTCGGCGTTAACTGGCCATTTGGCCGGGTCTCCCAAGAGACGTTTGCGCACCTTCCTATTTGACGCAAAAGGTGAGCAAAGTGTTGTTGCGCCCCGCCAGCGATAACTTTCGGCTTGACAATCATTTCGCGTTCTAGCATAAATGAAGTAGCCGTAAGCACGGCATCACGTGGCGATTTAGGGCGACTTGCTCCACGTAAAAAACTGCTAAAGAGCTGGTTGAGTTCACAGACCTGAGGTCCTCTGAAACCCTCCAAGCACTTTGGCACGGAGGGTTTTTCATTTTGCACTCCGCGCTGCCCTTAGTCAATGTCACGTCATTTCGAGCCGACAGCCAAAAGCTGTCAGCCTTGAGCCGGCACAAGGCCGAAGGCTAACAGTTAATGGATGGAATGGCGAGGTGACCTAACATGAAGGAACATCATTTTCTACGATGCAGAGAATGCGGGAAAAAATACGCCAATACTCCGCAGTCATATTGTGAAGAGTGCTTTTCCCCGTTGGAGGTGAGTTACGACTACGAAGCGCTGAGCCGCACGGCGAAGCGCGAAGCGTTGTCGCACCGGGCCTTCAACATGTGGCGGTATGCGGAGCTGCTTCCCTTGCCGGAGGGTTTCACGCCAAGCCATGCCATAGGCGGCACACCGCTGGTGAAGTCGAAGAAGCTCGGGACGCAATGGGGAGTGAGGAATTTGTATTTCAAAAATGATGCCGTGTGCTTCCCTACCCTGTCGTTCAAGGACCGCGTGGTGGGTACGGCCCTGGCGGCCGCCCGGAGATTCGGGTTCAAGACGGTGGGCTGCTCGTCCACGGGGAACCTGGCGAACGCAGTGGCCGCGCAAGGGGCGCAGCAGGGTTTTGATACGACCGTATTCATTCCTGCCGACCTCGAACCAGCCAAGATTTTGAACACTGCGGTTTACGGCGCGCGGATCATCCGGATTAATGGGAACTACGACCACGTGAACCGGCTGTGCACGCAAATCGCGGACCGGTTCAAGTGGGGGATGGTCAACGTGAACCTGCGGCCGTACTACGCGGAAGGCTCGAAGACCCACGGGTATGAAATCGCGGAGCAGCTTGGCTGGGAGCTGCCGGACAATGTTGTTGTGCCGATGGCGGGCGGTTCGCTCATTGGAAAGATTGCGAAGGCATTCTGCGAACTGGCGCATCTCGGGTGGGTGGAACCTAAGCAGGTGAAATTCTTCGGAGCGCAAGCTACAGGGTGCTCGCCCATCGCGGATGGCGTGAAGCGGAATTTGGCGCGGTTCGAGCCACAGAAACCGAATACGATTGCGAGGTCGCTGGCGATTGGGAATCCCGCCGACGGGCCGTTCGCCCTGCGGCTGATACGCGAATCGGGCGGCTGGGCGGAAGATATTTCGGATCCGGAGATCATTGATTCCATCAAGTTGCTGGCGCAGAGCGAAGGGATCTTTGCCGAAACAGCGGGAGGCGTGACCGCCGGCGTGGCCGCGAAGCTGATCGAGCAGGGGCGCATTCGCCCAGAGGAAACAACCGTGGTCTGCATCACTGGCAACGGACTGAAAACTACGGACGCTATCGCGGCGGACTTCCCAGCGACGGAAGCGATTGCTCCGCGACTGGAAGCGTTTGAAGCGCTCGTTGCACAGCAATTGGAAGAAGCAGTGCGAGCCAACTGAGATTGGATTCCGCCCTGGCCATCTGGCACAGCGGTTTCAAGGCTGGGAGTCTTCGGGAGAGTTAGGCTTCCGGCCAGATGGCCCGGACAAGGCAAACGCCGCGAGGCACCATGACCCGCAAACGATTTGGAAAACTACGAATGGAGAAAAGAGATGGCTGTAACGATTGAGATTCCGACGGCATTCCGGCGCTTCACGGACGGCGCGCCGAAACTCGAAACGGGCGCGGCCTCGGTTGCCGAAGCACTGAATGAACTGGTGACGCGCTTCCCCTCGCTTTCGCGGCATGTGCGGGACGAAGAAGGACAAATCCGCCAATTCCTAAACGTCTATTTGAACGAGGAGGACATCCGTTTTCTCGGCGGGGAAGCGTCTACGTTGAAAGACGGCGACCGCCTGTTGCTCGTTCCCTCGATTGCCGGCGGGTGATGCGATCTGAAAAGCTGACTTCCGCACGTTCGCAAGCTCAAGAATGGAGACACCGTGGTAGGCTATTGCTCTAATTGTCCACTCCTCGAGGCAAGGAGGATGGAATGGCCTACTACGCGTTGTTTTACGAAGTCGTTGACGACTTTCCCGCACGGCGGACTCCCTTTCGCGAAGAACATTTGAAGCTGGCACAAGAGGCGCACCGGCGCGGGGAAATTGTGTTGGCGGGCGCACTGGATGAGCCAGCGGATCGAGCGCTCATTATTCTGCGCGGAGATTCGCCGGAGGTTGCGCGAACGTTTGTTCAGAGAGATCCGTACGTAAGCAACGGACTGGTGAGCCGATGGGAAATCCGCCCCTGGTCGGTAGTGATCGGCGGAGAGACGCCGATGCCCGTCAGGCGCGCGCTGGAGGAGGAATGAAATGGTCGTGCGATTCTGGTCCGCGCGCACGACCGAGGTGCGCTTTCCTGACTACATGAACCACTTCAGCCTGCACGTGCTGCCGAGCCTGCGGGCGGTGGATGGCTTTCTCGAGGCCCGAGTTCTCTCGCAATCAGACGGAGTGGTGGTGAAATTCATCGTGGAGACGCTTTGGGCGTCGCTCGACGCGATTGACCGCTTTGCCGGGCCGGATAGGGAGGACGCCGTCGTGGCAGACGAGGCGCTGCACCTGCTGACCTCGTACGACCGGCGCGTGCGGCATTACCACGTGGATCTCCGCGAGGATCATTGGGCGTCCAAGAACGCAGCTCAGAAGAGCTCGCCCGCTTGACCTTCTGAGAATTGAGCAGCTCTGCCTCGTTACCTTCTCAAGAACAAGCGTGTTCCCACCAATGACGAAAAGTGCGTCTGTTTCCAAGCCACCGACTGCATTGCAGTGCTTTTTCAGGACCAGGGCTTCGGAGGATCAGGCAAGAAGTTCAGCGAATTGGGCAAGTCCCCGAAGGGCGGGCAAACTACACTTTTCCTATCTGATGAGCGAGTGAAGAGACTCGAAGGAGAAACAATGCAAAAGCGCAAACTTGGAAAGAGCAACATGGAAGTTTCGGCTCTGGGGCTGGGGTGCATGGGGATGAGCTTTGGCTATGGCCCGCCTGCAGACAAAGCAGAGATGATCTCCTTGATTCGGAAGGCATTCGAATGGGGCGTGACATTCTTCGATACGGCTGAAGTATACGGCCCGTTCACAAATGAGGAACTTGTGGGTGAAGCTCTGGAGCCGTTCCGGGGGAAAGTGGCGATCGCCACGAAGTTCGGGTTCAAGCTCGACCAGAGCAGCGGGAAACAGGCCGGGCTGGACAGCCGGCCGGAGCATATCAAGGAGGTCGCCGAGGCCTCACTCAAGCGACTCCGTGTCGAGGTTATCGATCTCTTCTATCAGCACCGCGTTGATCCAGAGGTGCCGATTGAAGAGGTGGCGGGAGCAGTGAAAGAGCTGATTCAGGAAGGCAAGGTGAAGCACTTCGGACTTTCCGAAGCAGGAGTGCAAACGATACGTCGAGCACACAAAGTTCAGCCGGTCACCGCACTCCAGAGCGAATACTCGTTGTGGTGGAGAGAACCAGAGACAGAAGTGATTCCGACGCTCGAGGAACTCGGGATCGGATTCGTTCCGTTCAGCCCTTTGGGTAAAGGCTTCCTCACCGGCAAGATCAGTGAAGACACAGAGTTCGATAAGACGGATTTCCGCAACATCGTGCCACGCTTCACGCCGGAGAACCGCAAGGCGAATCAAGCATTCGTTGATCTGCTCGGCACAATCGCCAAACAGAAAGGCGCGACGCCGGCCCAAATCGCCCTCGCCTGGCTGTTGGCGCAAAAGCCATGGATCGTGCCGATTCCCGGCACCACCAAGTTGCATCGTCTTGAGGAGAACATCGGCGCAGCCGACGTCGAACTTACACGCGACGATCTCGGGCAAATTGATGCCGCCGCTTCGAAGATTAAGGCGCAAGGGGCTCGTTATCCCGAACACATTGCGCGAATGACTGGTCGCTGAGGGAGGCGAAAGACGAGATTGTGCACCCGTTCGAGACGCGGGCGGCAAGGAGCGGAACATGAAGAAACTGCTTTCGCTTGGCGTAGTGACGTTGTTTGCCGGGATGGCCACGATCTCCGGTTTGACGCTTTCCGGCAGGCAGGAGCTTGCGGACAATCAGCGCCTACAAGACCGTTTTATCGGAGCGTGGCGGTTGGTGTGGCTGGAAGAGCCAGATGGCAATGGGAAGATTCAGCGAGCCGACTGCACGGGGCTGCTCGTTTACACGCGCGACGGCCACATGTCGGTGCAGGTGATGTACCGCAACGCGCAGACGGGAGGCCAAGCCGGGCCAGTGCAATACGCGCAAGGCGGCTACGAGGCCTCGTTCGGCACGTACCAGATCAACGAGAGCGCACATTCCTTCACGTTCCACGTCGAGGGCGCAATGGTGCGGAGCCTCATCGGGAAAGACCTCGCGCGGGCGTTCGAGCTTTCCGGGAAGCAGCTTATCGTGAAGTCGTCGGACCCGAATGAACACTGGCGAGTTGCCTGGGAGCGATACTGAGAGGTCAACCTTACAGGAGAACCCACGATGAGCAAATGGCCCAGAGACGAACTGCGCAAAATTGCTAAAACGGATGACTTGCACATCTCGCCGTTCCGCGAGGATGGGAAGACGTACGGCACCCCGACGTGGATCTGGTCCGTCGTGGTCGAGGAAGCCCTGTACGTGCGCGGGTACAACGGGCAGAAGTCCAGTTGGTATCAGGCCGCGGTGCGACAGAAGGCGGGGCGTATCACCGCTGCCGGTTTGAAGAAGGAAGTCAACTTCGAGCCGGTGGATGGCCCGATCACCGACCGCATTGACGACGCCTACAGAGCGAAGTACAAAGGCAGCCCGTATCTCAAGCCGATGATCGGCGCGCGTGCCCGCGCTGCCACAATCAAGGTCATGCCGCGCGAGTCCGCTTCGAAGGAGCAATAGACATGAGCAAAGAGCCTTCCGCAGCCAAGAAGATGCTTGGAGATTTCGCGCCGAAGCTGGTGGAGTTAACGGATGAGGTGCTGTTCGGCGATGTATGGGAACGCCCAGAGCTATCAAAGCGCGACCGGAGTCTCACAACAGTCGCGGCACTGGTCGCACTGAATCGGCCAGACCAATTGCGCTTTCATTTGAACAGGGCGGTGGAAAACGGGGTTACAAAGGAAGAATTGATTGAGGTAATCACGCACCTGGCATTTTATTCCGGGTGGCCCACCGCGATGAGCGCGATTACGGTTGCAAAAGAGGTATTCTCGAAGGCATGAAGATTAACAACAAAGCTGTGCCTCTCCGGCGAACAGAAGAGACTGTGAGCCCCAATAAACCAGACACAGCTCACCTAGCGCGTTGCATTGCGGCGTATGCGCCGCACGACGGCAGTTTTGATCTGCGCATCCCTGGTCTAACCGTCAGCCGCACAACCCGAACCAATACGGAATGCGCGCATGCCCTCCGGTTGCCCTCCCTGTGCCTCATCGCGCAGGGAGCCAAGACCGTCATTGTCGGAGAGGAGGTCTACGAATATGACCCCTCGCGCATGCTGGTTTTTTCCGTGGCCCTGCCGGTTGCAGCCCAGGTGACGCAGGCCAGCTATTCCGAACCTTATCTCGCGCTGAGGCTGGACCTTGATCCGCACAAGATTGCCGAACTGGTCTTGAGGGTATTTCCGCAGGGTCTGCCTCCCGTTGAAGAGAGGCGAGCCGTTTATGTGGCTCCGATTGACGCGAGCATAGTCAACGCCGCGATTAGATTGATGGAGTGTCTTGCGCAGCCCGGTGACATTGAACTCCTCGCGCCACTTGTGGTGGATGAAATTCTGATCCGGCTACTACGCAGCCGCATTGGAGCTCGTGTGGCGCAGATGGGATTTGAGGAATCCAGCGTGCACCGGCTTGCGAAGGCGATCTCCTGGCTGCGCGCCAACTTTTCTCAACCCATGAAAGTTGAAGAGTTGGCCGAGCTGGTGCACATGAGTGTTTCCTCGTTCCACGAGCATTTTAAGTCGGTCACTTCGATGAGCCCACTGCAGTATCAAAAAGCGCTGCGGCTTCAAGAGGCACGCCGCCTCATGTTGTCCGCGATGATGGACGCGGCTACTGCCAGCCAGCACGTGGGTTACTTAAGCGCTTCGCAGTTCAGCAGAGAGTACAGCCGCTTCTTTGGAAGCGCACCAACGAAGGACATCGCGAGGCTGCGCCAAGATGCTCGAGCCTGGACCTGAATTGAGTCATATGGCGCGGTATCGACGTCCGGAGTCAACACTTTTCGCCAAATGATAGTGCGTCCAGATGACGGGCAAAACAGGGGAAAAAGGATGAGTCGAGGACAATATTGCTTGCTTCCCTGCCGCTCTACCGGCAAACTAGCGCCGACTTCATCTACAGGAGACGCGCGTAAAACGAATTGGCCGCCAACACCAACTCTGCCTTAACGAGCACGCCCGCCTTTGCTGAAAACCAGCCTGTCTCTCTGCGCAAAGAATTAGGCTTTCTAGACCTTGTGTTTGCTTCGATCCTTCTAGTGGTAATTCCCGATTTCTTCGGAACGGCAGTCAAGGCGGGAGCGGCGCACGTACTTCTCTGGTTCGTCGCAATCGGGCTCTTCTTTATCCCTCTGGCGCTGGTGGTTGCGCATTTGAATGAGCGCAT
The DNA here is from genome assembly GCA_035623175.1 of Candidatus Limnocylindrales bacterium. Lineage (GTDB taxonomy): Bacteria > Acidobacteriota > Terriglobia > Acidiferrales > UBA7541 > Acidiferrum. Next base: position 26,080 of record DASPTY010000034.1, read on the forward strand.
GCCCATTGAAGGAGGGCTCTACGAGTGGGCGCGGCACGCGTTTGGAGACGTTGTCGGGTTTATGGTGGCGTGGAATTTGTGGATTTATGTGGTGGTCTACTCGGCGGCACTCGGATTGGTCACGTGCAACTACGCAGCCTATGCATTGGGATTAGATGCTGAGGCCGTAGGCGGCAATAAATGGCTCGTGCTCGGGGCTTCCATTTTTCTCATTGGCGGGTTAATGCTGGTGGCCCACCTGGGATTGCGCCTTGGAAAATGGATAACGAACGCGGGAAGCGCCTTGACAGTCCTGGTCATTCTTTTCCTGGCCGCACTTCCCTTCCTGCTTCCCTCGCGTGGGTCGCTGGGGGGGAATCATCTTCACTTTGTTGTGCCACGACCCACGCTGTTCACTTTCAATGTATTCAGCAAGATGACGTTTGGAGCGCTTTGCGGCTTTGAGTATGCGGCGATATTCGCGGGAGAGTCACGCAATCCACGCCGGGACCTGACGAGAGCGATCTTTGTTTCGGCGCCGCTCATCGCCTTGCTGTACGTATTTGGCACGAGCGCGATTCTGGCGTTCGTCTCTCCGGACAAAATTGACGTCATCGGCCCGATTCCGCAGGCACTGCACGTCGCTTTGGCAGGCTCTCGGTTGGCCGAAGTCGTGGTGCCCTTTGCGATTCTCTGTTTGCTGACCAACTACCTTTCCGCTTTCAGCCTGAACTTCACCGCGAACACGCGTCTGCCGATGTGCGCGGGCTGGGATCATTTGCTTCCGGAATGGTTTACGCGGCTGCATCCCAAGTTTCGAACGCCGGTGAATTCCATTCTCTTTCTGGGCGGGGTCACGTTAGCGACAAGCGCAGCGGTGTTGATCGGAGTTGGGGACCAGGAAGCGTTTTCGCTTCTGCAGATTTGGGCGTTTACGTTTTATGGGATTGCGTACCTGGCGTTGTTTGCCGTTCCCGTGCTTTCGGTGAAGAGCCGTGCGCTGCGCGGCCCGATGTGGCTGCGCGTGCTCGCCGTGTCCGGGTTTGTGCTGACGCTACTTTTCGTGGTGCTGTCGGTATTTCCAGTCATTCCTGTGGCCAGCGAGTCAGCTTATACAAGGAAGACGGTGGCCGTGCTCGTACTCGTCAACGTTGCAGGTTGGCTGCTCTATCGCCTGCGGCCGCGCCGCTCGAGCAATTCTCCCCTGCCGGGCCATACCGCGTAGCGCAACCCTTCCCGACCAGTCAGCTTGAACGGCGATCCCTAGTTCTACCTCAGGTCGGGGCCCTTCCAAGGGCGACGTGACAGTCGTCACTGACCCTTGGGTCATCCGGCCTCAAAATCGGTAGGACAACCGTTTGTGCTCAGAAAAGAGGCTTTATGGCCACCGCTAGCTCTATCCAGCGTGAAATGTTGCGCACCCTGCCTTCCGACGCGGCTCGGCAGACGCAGTGGGGATTCGCTGACCGGTACGACCTGCAGATGCTGGTGCAGTCGACCCGGGCGGTCGCGCGTGGGCCTGTCGCGCGGCTGGTTGCCAATGGCGGGCGGAACTCCCACGAGTGGACCGAGGAAAAAGCGGCCCTCCTCGAAGCGTTTGATGGCGCGGGGATTACGGCCGTTTTCATGGAGCCCGAAGAGGGTGGGCTGTTCGCCGGACCAAAGAACCTCGCGCTCGCCCTGGTGGCCTTTGAGTTGGCATGGGTGGACGGCGGGGCAGCTACGGCGAGCCTGGCAGGTTGCCTGGCGCTGGCTCCAATTCATGAGCGCGGCACGCCGGAACAGCAGCGCCACTACATGAAGCTGGCGGCTCCTGCGCAGCCTGGAGAGGATCGCAAACCCTGGCGAGGAGCGTTCTGCCTGACCGAGCCAATTCCTTACGTAGGCGTGGACACAGGGATGCTCAACGGCAAAATCCGAATCGTCGAGTGGAAGGCTGGGCAAGAGCCTATCGTGCAGATTGAAAAGCGGGGGCGGTTCATCACCAACATCGGATTCGCCAATTTTGTGACTGCGGCGGTTGATTCCGACGACGAGCGCATCAAGGGTAGTTGCATGGTGATTCTGGAAGAGGGTGATCCCGGCGTGTTCGACCGCGGGACACCGACGCGGAAAATGGTGCACCAGCTTTCGTCCACCGGCGACCCGATTTTCAGCCTGCGCATCCCGGCGAGCAGGATTGTAGGAGGGTATGAAGTCAAGGACGGCGTGATTATTCCGCGCTACAGCCACAGCGAGGTAATCGAAGCGGTATTCCGCCGGACGCGAGTCACGGTGGGAGTGATGACTGCGGCGAAATTGCTTTCGTCGGTCGAGCCCATCATTCGCTACCAGCGCGGGAGATTCCGTGGCGCCGAGACGGCGACGCCGGGCTCGGTTCGCTACGAAATGGGTTTGCAGGCGAGAGAGGATGCGCTGCACCGACTCGTGGACGTTTGGGCCACGGGCGAGGCGAGCGCTTCACTGGCGTTCGCTGCGGCGCGCGCGTTCGATGAACTCGACCCGCTCGAAAAAGAGATGGAGAAGCTTTACGCGGAGCAAAGCGTCAGCGGACCCAAGGCCAAGGCGAAGTTTCTGCGCGAGGCGGGAGAGAAGGCCGTGGCGCTGCTGGCGTTGTCGGCCGACGATCCGCGGAAGACGGCGCTGGACTCGGATCTGCAATTGCGATTTGTGACGCTGGACTCGCTGGCGGACGTGCTTTGCCCTGCGGCGAAACTGTGGAACACCGGCTGGGGTGCGCAAATGATGCGCGAAGCAGTGAGCTTGATGGGCGGCTACGGTATCACCGAGGACTGCCCCGGCTTCCTCGGCAACAAGTGGATGGACGCGCAGTTGGAAGCGACCTACGAGGGACCGGAAGCGGTGCAGCGGAGACAACTTTCGGTGACGATGACGAATCCAGTGTTCCTGGCGCAGTTCCGCGCATGGATTCGAGAGATGCGCGAGATCGCGTCCGAGCGGCCGGGGACGGGCGCTTGCGCGCTGGCGACGGCGATGAGCATGTGGATGTGGGCGCTCAATCATCTGCAGCACAGCAAAGATGCGGACGGCAGCAAGTTGTACCAGAGTGCACGGCAAGGAGTGACGTTTCCTTTGGCGGATGCGCTGTGCTGGCTGATGGCTGCACGGTGCCAGATCTTGGACGTGCTGAGGCTGGAGGAACAGGGCGCAAAAGATGATGGACTTGCCGAGGGGCTGGCCGGGCTTGTCAACCATATGACCGACCTTTGCCACGTGCAGACGGCGCGGGCGAGCGGCGAAGTGGGCCGCATCTGCGCGGAATTGGTGTTTGGCTACGACCGCCATCCGGCATGGGATGTACAAGGCGCTTGCGGGTGCTGGCACGCGGATGAACTGGACGACATCGAAGGGCTCATTCCCGGCATGAACAGCTACGCGCTCGACGTCGTGAAGAGCGACGGTTCGCACCCGCAGAAGGCCGGGCCGTGTGTGAAATGCCAGGCGGCTCAGCCGTTCTTGACGTTGCACTCGAAACTGGATGGCTGCCTTACCGGATCGCGCCTCGCCAAAGATCGCGCCGCCGAAGCGATCTCAAAGATCATGATTCCGGAGGCGCTGGACTATCCGGCATGAGCGCCTCCGCTTCAGTTTCTTCAACTAGCGTCGAACGACAGCAGATGTCCGTGGACATCGTGGGAGTGGGTTTTGGGCCTGC
>DASPTY010000035.1:0-11146 GCA_035623175.1 Candidatus Limnocylindrales bacterium
TATTGCGGCACAGTTCACCTTCACGAACTGCCCAGCGCAGTTGGTTGAGTGTTTATGAATCCAGTAGGCGAGCACCTCTTTGCCGGTTCCGCCATCGCCCCACAACAATACTGGTACATTCGCATTGCACACCTTAGCCGCCCGCTGACGGACTTCCAGCATCGCCGGCGAGTGGCCGAATAACACTTCATCGGGTGGTAGAGAGTCAATCGACTCAGTACGTTTAGCGCTATTTGCTTTTGCGGGAGGCATGTTGGAGCATGAGTCTTAACTTCGGGGAGATTGCACTCGACTAGCCATCATCTGAATAGAAAAGGATCGGCTGGTAGCCGCGCTGGAACTGACTAAAATGTTGATCTGGCAGTACTTATGGGAAAATAACTTCCCGCAGTTTTAGTACCACCGCGAGGGGCGAGCCCTTTCTATCGAATGCAGTCGAGAGAAAATATCTCCCATTGTTGATAACGATTTTCTTCAATTATTTCCGGGGCTAGGGGCTGAGTTCCGACTGCGGGGAAACTGCCTTGTCTCACCGTTGGCAACACACACCCCACTGCATACTCCTGTTCGGGCAAGTCTCACGAACTTCTTTCTTGGGTGTACTATCTGGGTGGAAATATAAATGCTTCGAGTAAATCTGCTCGCGCCTTTTCATCCGACGCAACTACTCGCAAGATGTCGCTGACGGAGAGCATGCCTCGAAAACCCTTTTTCTCATCAAGCACGATTAAATGGAATATCGTGTTCTGATCCATCAATCGTAAACAATCCTCCAGGGTCATCTCGGGAGTGACGGTGACCAGCTCGCGGGTCATGATCCCGGAGGCCTTCTCCCAGGCCGGACACTTGTTTTCTGCGGCGACTTTGTCAGATACGTCGCTGTGCGAGATGACTCCCACGACTTTTCCGCCGGCATCTACCACCCCTACAGCGCGTACTTGTTTCTCGCGCAGATACTGCGCCACTTGGTGCACGCTACTGTCTTCGGTTATGGAGAAAACTTCCTTGCGGGATCCGATAAGATCGGCAACCTTCATTGGACCCTCCAGGAGTGATTTAGCCGGATAGTAGGCCTAATCCAGAATGGATGCAAGATGGATTCCAAACGAAAGGCCATCGCCGACCTGAGAGGAATGCCTGGCAAAGAAACACAAAATACGAGGTTCTGATCAAGCCGTAACCGCCGCTAGGTCAAGCTCGAGCCGCTTCTCCACGAATGATGTCATACCGCTCAATCACTGCCGCTACGCCCATCCGTGTATTCCCATCTTCGATTCGCTGTTCCACTCGCAAAACTTTACCAAGCGCGCGGACGAATACTTCCGAGCCCCGCGTCACCTCGGATGGGAGGGTCAGCGTAAGATCCAGTTCGGAACCCGCCTCCAGGTTTTGATCGATGACGAAATAGAGGCCGCGCGTAGAGATGTCTCGAGTTTTACCATGCTGCGACCCCTCGCCCTTCTCTGCAGGGACACGAATGAGAATTGGCAAGGATAGGTCGTACCGTCGAGTTGTGCGCCGTTCGGTCATCCCCTTCATACTCGTTTTCGCGCGGAGGTTCCCCGTCCAGCGCGTTCCCCCTCAGCTAAAATTTACAACGATCCAATCTCGGACCCGCCGACAACTTGCGTAGGAAACATCTAGCGCGCCACAAAATAGCTTACTCTGCGCGTATGGGCCAGAAGTTTTTTGGCAAGCAACCAGAATCGCGCCATACCCCGAAAGCGTCCACCTGGCGAGCGACCAAGAAAACAAACTTCCGTAGCTGCGGAACGATTACTCCTGCCTTGTGCCCACTGGAGAAGCAGCCTCTTCCGCCGCGGTGGACGCGCTCTTGCGTGCCCTGGGCGTGTCCAGATTGAATTGCCGCATCTTGTATAGAAGCGCCTTGTAACTGATTCCCAACATCTTAGCCGCGTCTTTGCGGCACCAGCGCGTCTTTTCTAGCGCGTCTGCGATCGCTTCCATTTCGGCTTCGTCTTTCAATCCGCGCACCAAGGCCTTCAGTCCTTGCTCCTTCGGTGGTGTTGCTTCCTCACGCGGTGAAGTGCGTTGCCGCGTTGCGGACATCTCAATCAGCTCGCGCAGGCTTCCTTCGTCGTCCTCGAGAATCACGTATCTCTTCACGAAGTTTTCCAGTTCGCGGAGATTCCCGGGCCAAGGATAATTCACCGCCGCATCCAACAAGTGCTTCGAAGGAGGTTGGCCCGGTTTCCCGAATTTCTCGCTGTACTTTTCGAGGAAATGATTGAAAAGCAGCGGAATTTCCGTCGTGCGTTCACGCAGGGGCGGCACGTTGAGTGACAAAACGTTTAGCCGGTAGTAGAGGTCTTCGCGGAAGCGTCCCGTCTTCATTGCTTCCTGCACATCCACGTTCGTCGCCGCCAGGACTCGCACGTCCGTTTCCACCATATGCCGTCCGCCAAGGCGCGAATACTGATGATCTTGCAGGACGTGCAGCAGCTTGGCTTGCAAATGCGTGCTCATTTCCGCAATTTCATCCAGGAAAATCGTCCCTTTGTTTGCCAGCTCAAACTTTCCCGGCTTGCTTCGCACCGCGCCGGTAAACGCGCCCTGCTCGAAGCCAAACAGTTCCGATTCCAGCAGCTCTCCCGGCAGCGCTGCGCAATTCACCTTCACGAATGCTTGGTTTCTGCGCTTCGAGCGCAGGTGAATCATTCGTGCGACCACTTCTTTGCCTACCCCGCTTTCGCCGCAGATAAATACCGGCACGTCCACAGGAGCGATCTGCAAAATCTGCTGCCGGATTCTCACCATTTGCGGGCTGGCAGCAAGAAAGCTCAAATCTTCCGTAACCTGATCGCAGTAGTCCCGCAGCGCTTGGTTTTCTGTGGCCAGTTGTTTCTTCTGGCGCGACTTCAGCATCGCCGCTTCCAGTTCCGTCTTCTCGAACGGCTTGGTTAGATAATCGTGCGCTCCCAGACGGATGGCCTCAACCACAGTTCCAACCTCGTTCGAACACGAGAGCATGATTACGTTGAGGCTGCGGTCGACCTGCATCATTTCTTTTAACGTATCGATCCCATTCAATTCCGGCATCAAGACGTCCAGAATGATGAAGTCCGGCCTTTCTCCTTTCTTCACACGCTCCAGCGCCTCTCTCCCCGAGCTAACGGCTTCCACATCGAAGCCATCCACCTCCAGAAGAGTTTGGAGGTACTTTCGAATGCTTGGCTCGTCATCCACAACAAGGATTCGCTCTTTCGCAGCCATTGGTTCTTCCCCTTCGCTCCTAAATCTCGATTTGCTCAGCCTTGATCCATCGGCAGCAAAAATGTGAACTTACTTCCAGACTTGGACTCGCTTTCAACCCAGATTTTCCCCCTGTGTGCCTGGATTAGCCGCTTGGCGATCGCTAGACCCAGCCCCATCCCGGAAGTGTTCCTGTCGACGCGGACAAAATCCTCAAAAATCTCTTGGTGATGCTCCGCGGGAATGCCGGTTCCGGAATCCATTACGCTGACTTCCACGCTGTTGGGCCTCGGCAACCGGAATCGCCGCCGTTCTTCTACGGGCGCCATCGCCGCCACTCGCCGCTCCCAGAAATGCGGGGCGGCTTGCAGTGTTACCGTGCCCCCGCTCGGCGTATGCTTCAAGGCATTGTCGAGCAGGTTTGCGGCAGCCTGCTGCACTTTCTGGTAGTCAAAACGGAACGTGGGAATCGAAGGGTCAAACTTTGCGTCTAGCTTGACGCCCTTGCGCTGAAAGGCTTCCGACCAGCGCTTCGCCAGTTCTTCCAGGCAATCGCGCAGATCATTTTCGCGGAGCTGTAGAACCAGTTTCCCGCTCTCCAGCGCGGAGTAATTGAGGAACATGGAAACCAGGCGCACCAGCCGCTCGCAACTGTCTTTCGACTCTTCGAGGATGTCTCGTTGCTTGTCCGTCAAGCGCCCTAGCGAACCTGCGAGAAGAAGATCGTAATATCCCTTGATGACCGCGAGCGGAGTCTTCAGTTCGTGCGCAGCAGATGCTAAAAACACAGTCTTCTGACGGTTCACTTCCTGCAGTTTCAAATAGGCGGCCAAAAGATTTCGATAAGTGATTTCGCGTTCCTGTAGGAGCTCCTGCACCGTCAGCTGCATCCCGGGCTGCGATCCGGTCTGACTCTGTGGTGTCTCCTCGATTTCCACCGCCAGCCACTCCCACTCCGGCATCCACCGAATCTTTGCAACCTTGTCCCTTGCGTGCGGTTCGAGTTGCACGGTCACAAGGTTTTCGCCTTTTTCGATCTGACTGAAAATCTTTCGGGAATCCACACGCAAGAAATCGCTGAAGAGGTTGAGCCCTTCAAAGTTCTTCAAGGAGCGGCCATCCAGGAACCGATGCGCCCTGGCGTTCACAAATAGAATTGCCCCACTGCGTTCGGCTACCACGAGCGGCTTTTCAAGGGTGTCAAGCAGCCCGCTGACCGCCGCGGCTGAGACAGTGCTGGGCTTTTGCTTTTCGGGGATGGGGGGCAAAGTCACACGTTCAGCCATGCGTTGCTCTTGCGCTTCGATTGATGTGGTAAATGTTTTCCCTTGCAAGTTGCTCATGGTTGCAGAGGCGGCCCCCAACAGTCAATGGTAAAAGCGTTCCATTTGCACAATTTAGGAAGGGAAGTGGATTTCCTCAGCAGCGTGTGCACCGGGTTAAGTTCTTTCTGGTGTCTGTCCATTCTAATGCGCTGATTTTATTGAGATTAGTAGGGCTTTCACGCTTCGCTTGTGGCAGCCAAGATGCTTGCATCCGTACTAGGTCGCTGGTACCAACCTTGAGGGTCCCCTTGTGATTAGCCGTCTTTCTAGTGAAAGGAGTCGAGTGGAGGCACGGTCAACAAGACGCTCGCCCCGCATCAAGCTACAAGTGCCTGTTTTTGTTCGCGGTACGGATGCCTCCGGGACGGAGTTTATCGAGCTTACAAAAACCCTCAACATTAGTGCATTTGGCGCTTGCATCACTTCTGAGCATATCCTCCGCCCAGATCAAACCGTTCATCTCACGATTCCCGCTCCTTCTCCAGCTTCCTCGAGTTTCGTTCCCAGCGAGACACCTCCCATTGTGGCTCGCGTTCTTAGGCAAGACTCTCTCGCTGGAACAAGGCTATTTGGTCTCGAGTTCCTTCGCCCGTTGGAATAGTCATAGGGTGCCTGGCATCAATTTGTTGTGACATTCTGGATAAAATCGTTACACTTGCTGGCTCGGCACATCGAGTTTCTACCTAGTTTTGCTTCCTCTGCGGGCCGATTTTGTAATAGGATGCCCACGGTCTTTCAGAGGGTCCTGTTCAACGCGGGGCCGCCAGGTCCAGTACCAATGGACTGTTGGTTGCTCCACGTAACTGTAGAAAACTTAAGTATGCTTCCCCAAACCCCGCGGGGATAGGCAGAGGTTCATTCCGGATATGCCCAGCCCCGGCGCCCTCGCGCCCCCGCGATTGCCGATCGAGGATTCCTATCTCGAGCTGCTCGCCGATACGCTCGAAGGCCTTGATCTGTCTGCGCGCGGGCAATTCCTTCAGCGCTACCTTCGCGCCATCGCTCACCTCGATCTGACAGAGGCCCAATCGGTCCAAGTTTGGGACGAAATGCTTGTCCGCCGGCTCGAGCTTAGTGGGCAAGCGGGCCGAAAAATCTCCCTCAAGTCCGCCCTGCTGGATGTCCTCGCCAGTTCCGGCCTGCTCCGCGTACCGATCGTCATCGAATATGAAGATCTGAAAAAACTCGAATTAAACGCGGTGACCGATCCGCTTACTGGTCTCTACAATCGCAGACTCTTCGAAGAGTCTTTCGAGAAAGAATTGAACCGCGCGCGCCGCTATGGCCAACCTCTCGGCCTTGTGATTCTCGATCTTCATCGGTTCAAGGAAGTGAACGACAAGCACGGCCATCCGCGCGGCGATGAGGTTCTGCGCGCCACCGCTGCCACCCTCAAGAAGGCCTTGAGAACTTCTGACTCTGCTTTTCGAATCGGTGGCGACGAATTCGCCTTGCTCTTGCCGCAGACCGATTCCGCGCAAGCGCTAGCCCTCAGTCGGCGCGTCGAAGCAGTTTTTTCAGAAATGGTCCAGCCCCTCCAGCTTGCTGTTAGTGTCGGCATGGATCACGGCGTCGCCATCTTCCCGCAAGACGCCGAGCAAGCCGATCAATTGATCCGCATCGCTGACGAACGTCTGTATCGGCAGAAACACGCGAATCACACCCGGCCGCTCAACGGCGCCCAACGTGTCGAACCCCAAGCTGTACCTGAAACGGTCTCTACTCCACCTCCTGTTGAGCGCGTCGCTCCTCCTCCACAACCGATTTCCATTGAAACCAAGCGCCCTGAGAAAACCGAAACCACCATCGAAGCTGCCGCTTCCGCCACTTCCGCCGCTATTTCCGCTGACGCCACTCCGTCGCCCCCGCGCGTCTTTGCCGTCCAGCGCAAAGCCGAGCGCGTCTCCATGACCGGCACGAATGCCTACGCCGTCCTCGGCGAGCAGGGCGGCAAGCGCGCTCGTGTGCTTGATCTAGGCTTCGGCGGCGTGGCCATCGAACTTGATTCCCCGGAAGATCTTCCTGACAACCTGCTCGCCGTCTTGCACGTCCCGATTCTTCCTCCTGTTCGCGTCAGTTTGAAGCCAGTCTGGAAACAACAAACGACTCAAGGTAGCTTCCGCGTGGGCTGCGCTTTTATCTCCTGAACGCTTTTGTCCTTCTTCGGTTTCCTTCTGCTTCTCTTCCTTGAGCCTGCTAGAATTTCGGCGAATCCTCGATCCGAAAGGACGTTCCATGCGAGAACCTCTGCCAAGCCGTCCACACTGGCCTGATGCTCTAGAAAAAACTCCGGCAGGCGATGCCGGCCTGAAACATTGGTCTTGGGCACTGGAACGCCTCGAAAAATCACACAACTATTGGATAGCCACCGCTCGTCCTGACGGCCGTCCTCATCTCATGGTGGTCTGGGGCATTTGGTGGCAAGATGCTTTCTGGTTCACCACCGGCCCGCGCACTCGCAAAGCGAAGAACATTGCGGCACGTCCGCACGTTGTGATCGCAACGGAAGCAGCCGACGAAGCCGTTATCCTCGAGGGCGATCCGCAGGAGATCGAAGATCGTTCGGTGTGGAAACAGCTCTCTAAAATCTATGACGCTAAATACGGCGGAAACGTCGAGGCCATCCTGATAGCCTGCGAGGGAAATGTTTACCGCGTCGAGCCTCGTGTAGCCTTTGCCCAGGACGAACACGCTGCAAATTTCGCCGAATCCGTCACCCGCTGGCACTTCCCGGAGGAATAGCGAGAACAACTTCATCCTTCATGGTTTGGAGGAGGCATTCCAAATCTCCTCTTTGATCTTCTATTTCCCCTTTGGTTCTCGATGTAGCACCAAGATCCCTGATTTCCGATCTCCGCTCCCCCTCTGCTGCCTCATTTCGTATCGGGATAATTTCCCATAGGCTTACTGGAACCGGACCTAGCTTATGCTTACGGTTGTTGAGGAGCAATATTATTTAGCCGTTCTGCGAAATATCTATTGACAGTCATTTAGCCATTTGGCTTAATATTGTCATGGCCCATTCAGAACAACCCAAGGTCCGAGTCGATGCGTATGAGTCGGTATTCGGCGCCTTGGCGCACGCCGCCAGGCGGCAGGTGCTGCTCACGATTTATTTCAACGGTGGTTCCATGACGGCGGGCGAGATTGCGGCCATTTTCGAGCACGCCTGGCAGACGACTACGCGGCATCTCCGTGTGCTCGAACGAGCAGGCCTGCTCACGCACGAAAAGCGCGGCCGTAAGCGAATTTACCGAATCGAGCGCAAACGGCTCGAACTAGTACGGGACTGGCTTGCTCACTTTTCCAAGAACAGCATGCATTAAGGAGAAAAGACCATGCCGGGGAAACAACCAAAAAGAAACAGGAAGCCGAAGAGAACGAAGCGCCACACGGCGGGGGACGTTCCGCAATTTTTTAGACTAAACGTCGAAGTCGGAGACCTCGAGTCCGCCATATCGTTCTATACGAAACTGCTCGGCGTCAAAGGGCGCAGGCAGGCCGGTTCCAGGTGTTACTTCGAATGCGGCCCTGTAACCCTACAAGTGCTGGACGTGTCGTCGTCCCACCAACCCCATCCGGCGGCAAAAGCGCTCTACTTCACGGTGAATAAACTCGATGCGATATACGACCGAGCAAAAGCTCTAAAGTGTCTCTCAACTGAAGATGTCCATGACGCTCCGGGCGGAGGCATCGTGGTTCGTCCCTGGGGCGAAAGGTCGTTTTACACGGAAGATCCCTGGAAAAACCCACTCTGCTTCGTCGAACAAGGAACGGTTTACGCGGGATAGGCTTATTTCCTGCGGCGCGAAGAGTGGCAGATTCCAGGTGAACAAAGTTAGCGCGGAGACTGATTAACTGCCGCTAATTTGGCGAAAGTTAGCACTTCGCGTATCATAAAGAATTGCTCGCGACCTAGCGACGCGGCTGTATCTCCCGGCTTTGCCGGATCGCCGTGCAGATCGGACGCGACGAGAGGTAGCCTCAATGAAACCCGGTATCCACCCCGATTATCATCCCGTGACCGTGCACTGCGCCTGCGGTAACACGTTTCAGACGCGCTCGACCATCAAGGGCGATATGCTGCGCGTCGAAATCTGCTCCCAGTGCCACCCATTCTTCACAGGCAAACAAAAACTAGTTGACACTGCCGGCCGCGTTGAGCGCTTCACCAAGAAGTATGCCGAAGCTGCCTCCAAAGCAGGCGCTTCCAAAAAGTAGCTCCTTTCCGCACCACCAGAGAGTGGGTACTCATGCCCTCTTTTGCGTTTCCAGCGCGCTTCAATCTATCCTCGCGGTTGAGTGGCTAGGAAAAACCAGGGAAATGGTTTGATACTCTGTCTGCTAGCCGCGCCTCGCAGATGTCGTTAATACTGCAGACTATTCGAGGCGCTCTCTTTTCTGGGAAGAGACCAAGCGTGGCCGCGAGATAGAGCAATGAAGGTTCGGATCTGCAATGACGATGAGCACTGGTCCGTACAAAAATGATGGCTACGTCACAGGCCGATGAAGCAGGCTATCTTGAACGGCTCGCATCATTGATAAATCTAAGATTGTAGTTTAGAATTCTCACATGCGCTTTATACCCAGGAAGTTGGCGGATGTCCTTTTGGACGCGCACCGTCATTTTCCCGCTATGGTTGTAACGGGGCCGCGCCGTGCCGGTAAGACGACCTTGCTGCGCGAACTCTTTCCGCATGCCCACTACGTGCTACTCGAAGATCCTGATATTCAGCTGCGCGTGCGAAGTGACGCGCGCGCGTTTCTTGAAGAACTCCACGCCCCTGTTATTTTTGACGAGATACAGAACACTCCAGAACTGTTGAACTATGTTCGCACGTTCATCGATGAGCGTCCTCGCCGGATGGGGCAGTGGCTGTTCGCTGGATCGCAGGAAGCCCCGTTAATGGGTGGAATCACCGAATCCATGGCAGGCCGTGCGGCCATTCTGCAGCTTTTGCCGTTCAGCCTATCAGAAACAAGTAAAGTGGATCTCCTGCACGGTGGTTTCCCGGAAGTGCTTGCTCGCCCCAAGTCTCGTGAATTGTGGTTTTCCTCCTACCTCCAAACCTATCTGGAGCGCGATGTCAGGGCGATCACGAACGTGCGCGACCTGATTACCTTTCGCCGTTTTCTCGCTCTTTTGGCCAGCCGTCACGGCCAAGTTCTCAATAAAACGGATCTGGCTGCTCCTCTTGGTGTAAGCGTTCCGACAATCGCCGAATGGTTGCGGATCCTCGAATCGACGGGTGAAGTCATTGTTGTGCCGCCCTATTTTGAGAACTTCGGAAAGCGGCTAATCAAGTCTCCCAAAGTCTATTGGGGAGATTCCGGACTTGCCTGCCATCTTCTGGGAATTAGATCAACCGCAGAACTTGAACGCTCTCCCTTTCTAGGTGCTTTGTTTGAGGGATTCGTCGCCTCGGAAATTCTCAAGAGCCAAACGAATCAGGGGCTTCGAAAGGAATTGTATTATTTCCGCGACCAGCAAGGTCTGGAAGTGGACTTCCTAGTTCCCAGGCCCGGCGCCAGCCTATGGTTGATTGAAACGAAGGCTGCAAAGACAGTCCATCCTGCGATGGCAACTTCGCTCCTGGCTTTGAACCGTTCGCTTCCAAAGAAGTCGAAACGGCTGATCGTGGTCCACCGAAATTCCCGTTCCTCGATTTCCACATCAGCAGTCGCACGCGGTGTAGAGGCCCAGGAGCTGGGGCGATTCATCGAGGAGCTTATACATCCCCGAAAGTAGATCGACATGCCGTTCTGTGGGCAGGGGAACCTCAGCAACCTCTGCAGCCCTAAGCGAGGCTTCCCCTTTTTGTATCTCTCCGCCGCAAGCAAGATTCTTCCGCGTGTCTGCCGCACTTCGACAGGCGACTATTCAACCTCAACCTAGAAGTCTCGCCCCTCCCTCTCGGAAGCACATGCTTATTGATATGGAGTTGACATCATATGTAGTCTGTGCCATATTATAGCAGTGAAATGGGCCGTTGAGATGGCCGACAAGTTCGAGCCGGAATTCGACGCGCTGCGCGAAGATGTGCAGACGGAGATTCTGGCGTTGTCGGTCGTTCTGGAGGACTTTGGGCCACAGTTAGGCCGCGCCCCCGCGTTGACACGCTCAAGGGTTCCCGTCACGCCAACATGAAGGAATTGCGATTCAGCGCAGCAGATGGTGAATGGCGAGTAGCTTTCGCGTTTGATCCCAAGCGCAGAGCGATCTTGCTTGTGGCGGGGGACAAATCGGGTGGAAGCGAAAAACGCTTCTACCGCGAACTGATACGGAAAGCCGATCAGCGATTTGACGCCCATCTTGCCCGGCTAAAGAGGGAAAGGAAATAACCATGACTGTGAACATTCGCGACAAGATCGGAAAGTTAAGTGCCGCTCAGCGAAAGAAGGTCGAGGACCGCGCGGCTGTGCTAATCGCTGAGGAAATGAGCTTGCGCGATCTCCGAAAGGCCCGCAAGCTCACGCAGGCCCGCGTTGCCAAGACGCTCGGAATTACCCAGGACAGTGTTTCACGACTCGAGAAACGGAGCGATCTATTGCTTTCTACATTACGGAAAACGGTCAAAGCAATGGGCGGCGACGTGCGTATCATTGCT
>DASPTY010000036.1:0-2940 GCA_035623175.1 Candidatus Limnocylindrales bacterium
TTGATCTGGCCGCTGGCATTGGCGAAGTTGCTGAAGTGCATCATGGCGGTCTTGGAATTTACGGCTTTGCGCAAATCCTCTCGCGATTCGATTTCGATGAGCTTCACGCCAGTGTTGCGGAGTTGGTGGTCGAAGGGGTTGCGGTGGGATTTTTGGATGATGACTTCAGATTTCATGCCGGTCAGGTCAGGGATTTGCTCAATGAATTTGGAATTGTCACCAGTGAGGATGCCGGCAAGACCCGACTCCATCGCCGCGGCAGCGCCAGAGGTAACGATGGCCGAATAGCCGTCCGGCAATTTCAACATTTCGGCGATGCGTTTGCCGGCAGCAAGCTCGAGTTCCGGAATGCTTACGAAGTGCTTGCCGGCCAAAGCCATGACGGCTTCCACTTCGGGGCGCATCAGGGAGCCGCCGAGAACAGTCATTGTGCCTTGGCCGTTGATGACGGTGGTGACGCCGAGCTCGTCGTAGACATTGCCGGATGAGCCAAAGCGGCTAATTTTGATGTCGGGCTTCGCTAGCGGAACGGAGAGCGACCGCTTAGGATTTAGGAGAGCACCAGTCAGAGCGCCCAGGCTGCCCATGAAGGATCGTCGGGTCCACTTGAAATTAGGTCCCATGATTGTTCTCCTTCGCGCTTACTTCTTCACCACAGCGGCGGTGCAGTTGATTTCGACCAGGGAGTCGCCAGGCAGTGCGGCGACGGCGACGGTAGTGCGGGCCGGGCCACCGTTGGGGAAATAGGTTTTGAAAACCTCGTTCATGCCAGCGTAGTCTTCGATGTTCGCAAGATACACTGTAAGTTGAAGAATGGAATCCATGGTGCCGCCACCGGTTTCGATGACCGATTTAACGCTTTCCATAACGCTTTTGGTGTGATTCGAAATGTCCTTGGGAAATTCGCCCTTGTTGTGCGAGTGAGCGCCGATTCCCGCGATATAGATAACGCCGTTGTGAATAATGAGCGGGGTGATGAATCCCTTGTCGGCTGCCTTGCCTTCAAAATTGAGTTTCTGGACTCCGCCCGGCGCTTGCGGGGCAGCAGAAGCGGTTTCGGAAAGGACGGTGGCAACTCCTGCACTTGTGAAGAGTGAAGCGAGACGCGCGGCAAAGCCTCTGCGAGAAGTGAGATTTGAAAACATTGCATTCCTCCCTTTATCAGACTTGACTGAAATCCTGTCGTCACGGCAAGGCAAAACTGAATATATCGCTCCCGGAAGCGACGGCAACGTGTTGCTTTCCATTCACCGAGTAGGTCATCGGAGAAGTATCGAAAACACACTGAGCGCTTAAATTTGAGACGTTCTGGACGTTGATCTGGTCGAGGCTGCTGTAACATCGGCCGGAGTAATCGCCATTGTGGGACAACCAATTCTTGTTCTTGCCAACGGGCTGAAGAATCAGTTGCTCCGGCAGCACGTCTACAGTGACAGAGATGGACGACGGGGTGGAGTTATGCGCCGCTGCGGACGAGAGCATTGCCCCCAAGAATGTAGCTGCGAGACCGAATTGGATTGCCGATTTCACTTTTGCTTCGTTTCTGGGGACGCGATTTTTGCTGATCCGAGCGTACCGCAATCTTTACCGCTGGAATCGATGAGGTGAATGGACACTTCGGCAGCATTGCCAGGTGCTGCGACAGTCTCCTGGAGATCCACGACACGAACAGGGTTCACAGATTGAAGTGAGGCCTGGGCAATCTTCTCGCTGCGAGAGTCGAAGAACTGTGCTTCCAAATGACCCGGGAAGAAGACGCCGAAGGAGCCACGCAACGAAAGCCCCTCAGAGGTGCGCGTAGCACGGAGGACAGTTGAGGACACGCCCGCATCCGTAACGGCGAGGAGTTCTTTGCCGACGCGGACGGGATGCCAGACGGTGTCCATAGCGTAGATTTTACCGGGAGTCAAGGGCACGATAGGGCTGTTGAGTTCCGCTTCCAGGTAGCGGGCGATGTTGTCCGGGTGCTGAGAGGATATGGCGGGAAGCCCTTGTTCGTTGAGATGAACCGCGCCGCCATTCTTGTAGAAGATGACCGTGGCCTTGCCGGGGTAATCGCCGCCGGAAACGTAGCGAAAATGTTCGACCATGGCGTACTGAGAGGCCGCATCAACGACAGCGAGCCAGCCAGCGGCGGAATCCAACCAGACTTCGTTCTGTAGAGGAAGCCACTGAAGGGTGAAGAGATCGTGCTCGATGCGGAAGGAAGGATCATCCGCGAGACCGGAACGGACGTGATAGCGATCGAGGTAAGTGCTGTTGGGATTTGCGGGGGTAAACGCCCAGAAATTGCGATTGTAGCTTTCGGGACTTTGAGGATCGCTCGTGTCGTATTGGGTGACGGACTGCACGGACCACTGAATGGGATGGTCCGAAATATTTTTCATGATGGCGTGGAAGCGGATTTCCGGAGAATCAGCAGCGAGAGTAACTTCGCGTGAATATTGCAGACCGGTAGCTGGATCGGGAGGGCCATCGAGGCGGATGGTACACGAGGGAGTTTGGGAGAGCACCGTGAAGGTGTACTCACCATCGTCAAGCGGGTCGGAAATGGGGCCGGGCCAGTGATGCTCGTCCTGTGAACCTTCGGGCATGGGCCAGATTTTGTCTCCGCCGTAATTAATCCAGCGATGGCTTTTCACGGCTTCCGCAGGAGGGATGTATTGTCCTTTGAATTTTGGGTTGACGAAAAGATAGGGGTGGCCATCGAAGTAGACCTGCATCAGGCGACCGCCCAATTGAGGGACGATGATGAGTTTCACCCAGGGATTGGAGATTTGTTCGGAGTGCCAACCTTCGAAAGCGACGGATTCTACGCGACACGTTGGAGGTGTAGCCGGAGGCTGCTGAGAGAGAGCCGGGATAGTAGTTAACAAAACGTAGGCTACGACTGGTAGATGGGAGAAGCGAAAAGTGCGAAACGAAAGATTGTGGCGGAGA
>DASPTY010000037.1:0-4578 GCA_035623175.1 Candidatus Limnocylindrales bacterium
GGGAAACGGAGAAGGACTGAGGCCCGAACCAGGTAATGAGACTGCGGTGAGAAGAAAAGTTGATAGACGTCATGCGGATGAAGGATGTGCTGGAAGCGTATGGGGTGGCTCAACCAAAAAAGGGATAGTAATCGAAGTCGACATTAGAGCGTCAATACCACGATGTGTGATTAGCGCGTTGACAAAGATCTCTTCAGCACAAAAATGCTAGAATCTCCGCAAACAATGCTATGCACTCTGACCTCCTCCCTGCTAGCTTCCCAGACGAATTGGCCAACGTAGCTTTTTCGTCAGGAGACGAAGTGGCATGGCCACCGAACTTTGCCGTGTTAGCGGTCGAATGGTTCGGCTCGCATGAGTATGCAGTTTTGGGCACAGAATTGTGGATCGTGCAAACTGATGGCATACAGAGCTTGCCTATGGGAAACGATGGGATGCGAGGGGTGTACGTCAACACTGTGGACCGGCAAAAAAACGAACCGTGGAGTTCGTTTGTGTGGCGCTCGGCGGCTGAAACTCGGACATACCTCCAACGCTTCGACCCTTCGGAGATCGTCGAGCAGGGTCAACTGTACTTCAATGTGACGTGGGTTAGCGAACAGGCTTACGAAGAACTCTTGAAATGGGACGGTGGGCGAGCGTCAAGAAGGGGTCTGGCATCCAGGGTTTGGACCTGGGCTCGCAAATACGCACGTCATTTGTCAGGTCCCATAGGCGGTCAATAACGTGGAATTTCTGGCATTAACTTCCAGGAATATCCAATAAGAGGACAAGTTCGGGCTAGAAGGCGTCACCGCCACCACCGCCGAAGCCGCCGCCGGAAAAGCCGCCACCACCTGAGAAGCCGGAACCTCCGGAACTGCGCGGGGCGGAGGTCATGACGGTGCCTGCCTGAAGAGACATGGCGTTGAGATTGTTGACGAACATGTAGGGATAGAACGACGGGCCGTAGGCGCCACCCTGATACCACTGAGGCGGCTGAGTGTAGATGCCCTGGAAAGCTTTGCTCCAGTTTTTCTCGACGCCGAGCGCCATGGCGAAGGGCAGGAATTTCTCGAACATTTCGGGAGTTTTGATAGTGCGGTTGAAGCGATCGGCTTCGACGTGATTCAGAAAATCCTCGAAGCCGAGGACGCCTTCGAGAGCGCGGGCGCCGGCTTGCGTGTGCGCGGGCATGAACCAGCCGAAACCGCAGATGATCGCAGCGGTAAGAATGCCGGAGGCAATGAATGCGAGCGGAGCCATGCCCATGTTGCTGGCGAGTTTGACGCCGACGAGAATGAGGATGATTCCGGCGACGATACCGACACCGAGGTAGCCCGAGCGGACATAGTCGGGGCGGTGCAAATAGTAACCGTCGCCCACAAGTGAACCGAAGATCTGATCCTTGATGGGCTGAATATTCTGGTAGAAGCGGTTGTGAAGGTCGTCCAAGGAGACGGCGTCGCCGGCGTTGCCTCCGCTGAAGAGACCTTCCAATAAATCCTGTTCGTGAGGCTTGAGGGAGGTCCATTCGGAGCGGGTTTTTTTGAGATGGAAGACATAGTCCTTGCTGTGAGTGAGGCCGAGGAGGTGGTCTTTGGTCTGCTCCTCGATGACGAGGAAGCCGCGGACGGCGAGATCTACGATGGAAGCAGTGATGTCGCGCATGTCCACGGAGTTGTCAACAAGAGTGCCGACTTCCCCGGGAGTGAGTTTGTCCGGGGGCTCGTATTGAGCAGCAATCGGACGAAGGCGCGGATCGCGGCCACGGGTCCACCACA
The DNA here is from genome assembly GCA_035623175.1 of Candidatus Limnocylindrales bacterium. GTDB lineage: Bacteria > Acidobacteriota > Terriglobia > Acidiferrales > UBA7541 > Acidiferrum. The sequence continues at coordinate 1,764 of DASPTY010000037.1, forward strand.
GCCAGAACATCAGAACGAAAGCGATGAGGGGAAGGCCGAGAGGCCAGTTGCTGCGGAGATAGAGCGAGAAAACGGAGAGCAAAGTAGGTTCGCGGACGACGCCCTTATCGAAAGCGACGGCAACGGTAAGACCTTCGTGGATAGCGAGGGGAGTGGTCGTATTGACGTCGACGCCGGTGCCGGCAATCTCCGCGGTGGCATTTTGGGAGGTGGAGCGATAAGCGCCGGTGAAGGTGTTGACGCGAAGGCCGCTGGCGCCGTCAGGGAAAACGATGTGCGCGCCGGCGGATTCGATGGGGATGGGCCACTCGTCGCCGGTGACGTTCCAGTAGAACTCGTCGTGGTCGTCGAAGAAACGGAGGGCATCGGAGACAACATATTCGATGGAAATGGTGCGCGTGCTGTTATCGGCGTTCGGAATGAAAATCTGCAGCTTGCGGTATTGGCGTTCGCGGCTGGATTTGTATTTGAGCTGGTTGCCGTTTTCGTCGGAGATGCGCTTGACGTCGAGGAAAAGCGAGTAGTTGAGGCCGCGAGGGCCGGCGTACTCGACGGGGATGTTGCGGTAGATGCCGTGCCAGGGGCCGCCGATGAATTGGAAGGTGATGTTTTCGGTGACATCTACGGTGCCGTCGGGGAGAACGACGATGTCCGAATAGAACTTGAGGAGACGCCGATCCTTGGCCGAAAGAGGAGCGGCCAGGATGAGTAAAGCGAGCAGGCAGGCGAGGAAAGGAACAAGCCTGCGTGAAGTGGAATGAGGCACGAGCATGGCAGTGATGCAGCCGGCGAATCAGGCCGTTGGCGCGGTCGGAGTGCCGAAGCTTACCTTGGGGGCTTCGCGCTCGGCAGCGGCAGTGACTTCAAAGAATTCGCGCTCTTTGAAGCCGAGCATTCCGGCAAAAATGTTGGTGGGAAATTGCAGGATTTTGGTGTTGAGATCGCGAACGACGGCGTTGTAATAGCGCCGGGCGTTCTGAACGGTGTCCTCAATTTGCGAGAGAGAGTTCTGGAGCGAGGTGAAACTCTCGATGGCGCGCAACTGAGGATAGGCTTCGGAGAGGGCGAAGAGGCTTTTCAGCGCACCAGTGAGCATGTTTTCCGCTTGAGCCTTGTCGGCGGGCCCCGCGGCGCTCATGGCACGGTTGCGGGCATTGATGACGGCTTCGAGAGTACTTTTCTCATGGCCGGCGTAACCTTTGACGGTTTCGACGAGATTGGGGATCAAATCATAGCGGCGCTTGAGTTGGACGTCGATGTCCGCCCAGGCGTTGTCGCACTGGACCTTGAGGCGAACGAGGCCGTTGTACATCCCAATGCCGAGAAAAATGAGAAGGACGAGGATACCGAGAACAATCAAACCAAACATCGGCTAACCTCTCTCGGGTGAATTGAACACAAAAGGAACAGCCCCACTATACGTGGGCGAGTCGGGGGAGTAAAGAAAAGCAGGATGGGATGTACACGAAAAGCAGGCAGCAGGCGGGGCGACGAAGGGATCAGTTTTCTTTCGGTTCGGGAGGCAGAGAGGGCGCGGCAATCTTGTTCTGGGTGTCCACTGCGAATAGGACGTAGTTGGTGAGAGTGTGGCGGTGGTGGTAGCGGCGACCTTGCATGTCAAAGTACATCTCTGCGTGCCAGGGAAGCCATAACTCCACCTTGGCAGACTCGAAGCGGACGGGACCGTAATCAACGATCAATTGTTCGCGGAAGAGACGCAAATCGGGCACAGGCTCGCGCAAGCCGGTCTCGAGGTGGAGGATGTTGTAGGAGTTTGCGCCAATCCAGATGCGGCCTTTGAGTGGGACGGGATAGATTATTTTGTGCAAGGACCAGGAGCGAATCCGCGAGGGAACATCACTGCGTTGCGCGAAATGAAGCTGCCAGGCGGGCTGGCCCTTCCAGGTGCCGAGGCCTTCGCAGGTAAACTGGAAATCCTGCGAGAACACGGGATGAATCACCATGAAGCCGAGGGATACAAGGCCCCGAGTGGCGAGAGCACTCGGGAAACTATAGAGCGACTCGGCGCCGTTGCGGTACTCGTCGAAGTAATAGGGAAGCTCCTTCGTGTGGTGGACGAAGATCAGGTAATCGAAGTCCTGAAAATGCGGGGCTTCCGGCACACCATAGGTATCAATGAACTGATGCTCGACGTGCTCGGTGGCGCCGAATTTCTCCAGATCGCTCAACTGGCGAAGGACACGTCCCTGCGTTTTCTGCAGGACTTCGTCACTGGAACAGGAAACCCCAGGTGCGATCGGCGGGACGGCAGCGTCAACTTCGGAGGGCGCCCAAGGCCTGTCAAATGCAGCGGGGTTCGCTGGGGCGGCCTCTGGAGTAACGGCCAGGGAATGCGGCGGTTCGGGAGAGGAATCATTAACGGTCTTGATTGCGGCTTTGCCCATCTCGTCGATTCGAGCAACGTACTTTTTGGCCTCGACACTTCCGGAATCGTTCGGGTAATTCCGGATGAAGGCTTCCAGAGCTTCCTTTGCCTTCTGGTTTCTCCCCTCCATGAGGAAAAGTTTCGCCTGGAGGAGGTCCATGGCAGGCTTTTTATTCTTGTTCAATTCAGCGGTGCGTTGACATTCAATGCGGGATTTCTCCAGCTCGCCGATGCGCGCGTATGCGATCGCCAACAGATTGTGAGCCTGCCAATTGGTCGTACCCGCCTCCACAGCTTTTTGCAACGTTAGGGAAGCATCCTTGTCCTCGCCAGCATCCACCTGGATTTGGCCGAGCATGATCAGACTGCGCTGATGATTGGGAAAGCTGGCCAGAACAGACTCAAACTGCTTGCGTGCGGCGGGAATGT
>DASPTY010000038.1:0-4993 GCA_035623175.1 Candidatus Limnocylindrales bacterium
CAAGGCTAGGTATATTGAACTGGGAACGGACAGGAAGTAAAGCGACCCGGGTAGCGAGGAGACAAAGAAAAGGCTCCTGAAAAGATCAGGAGCCTTTGAGATTCGGGAATTGGGGAGCACCGGCTCCGCGACAGCGGGCGAATAGCGGGGTTATTTGCCGGCGCGGGATTTGGCGAGATCGCGGTAGATGAAGAGAGAGAAAACGAAGAAGACGGTCATCACGGCGAGGAGAGTGAGACTGACTGCGCTGACGTGGACCGAGGGATCGTGGCGCTGCCAGTTGTAGAAATGGGCCAAGAGAGCCAGAACGTTGAGAGCGATGACTCCGGAAATCGTGGCAGTGGCGAGAGAGAAAAGGCCGAGAACTTTCGAGAGAATCTGATTTTGATTACGCATGATTCTAGAGTAGCAGATGGAGAGAGGCGGAGGGCGGCGAGGTCGAATCGGTTACTGACCGGAAGGACAGAGGGCGCGACGATCTGTGGAAAAGAGCACCGGGGAAAAAGGAAAGGGCGGCGTAAAGCCGCCCTGCAAATCGAAGCAGAAAGAGCTGAGTTAGACGCTGAAGGAGCTGCCGCAGCCGCAGGTGCTCTTGACGTTGGGATTGTTGAACTTGAAGCCGGCGCCTTCGAGAGTCTCGATGTAATCAATCTCGACACCGTCAAGATACATGGAACTCATCTGGTCCACGGCAACCTTCAGACCATCGAAGTCCATGACTTCGTCGGACTCGTTGGTCTGATTTTCAAACGCCATATGGTATTGAAAACCGGAGCATCCCCCGCCGACGACGGCGACACGGAGAGCCGTGGGCACGGGGTTCTGCATGCTCATGATTTCCTTGACCTTACTGGCGGCAACGGGCGTCAGATGGATCATAATGTTTTGGGCCTCCGCTCGCAGGTCTGGCTGCGAGGCAATTCACTATTTGAGTATAGCACAGCGAACACGCTGAGCCACGAGTGGTGCGTAGCGGTTAATTCCCTGCCCTGGGCTCCAGGACTTCGGGCGAAGAGAGATTCTTCCCGCAGAACCCGCGGGAAGAGACAGCGGTCCTCGCTCGGCGGACTCCGCTCGGAACGACGAACGGAGAAGATTTCAGCCGGGCTGATAGAATAGATGCTGCCATGAAACACAAAGTTACGTTGTTGCCGGGAGAAGGAATTGGGCCGGAAGTTTCCGCAGCGGTGCGGCGGATTTTGGACGCTTCGGGCGTGCAGATTGAATGGGAAGTGCTGGAAGCGCGCGCGGAGAATACCGATACGAGCACGGTGAAGGGGGACGTGCTGAATACAGCGGCGATCGAGTCGGTGAGGCGGAACCGGGTGGGACTGAAAGGGCCGATGACGACGGCGATTGCGGGGGGCGCGCGAAGCGTGAACGTGGCGCTGAGGAAAAGCCTCGACCTGTACGCCAATTTGAGGCCGGTGAGGAATCTGCCCGGAGTGAAATCGCATTTCGACAATGTGGACGTGGTGATCGTGCGGGAAAACACCGAAGACTTGTACTCGGGGCTGGAACATGAAGTGGTGCCGGGAGTGGTAGAGAGCCTGAAGATCATTACGGAAAAGGCGTCAACGCGAATAGCGCGGTTTGCGTTCGAATATGCGCGAAGACACGGGCGGAAAAAGATTCACGCGATTCACAAAGCGAACATCATGAAGCTGGGAGACGGATTGTTCCTGCGCTCGGTGCGCGCGGTGGCGGAGTTCTACAAGGACATCGAGTACAAGGAATTGATTGTTGACAACGCGTGCATGCAGATCGTGATTGATCCGCGGCAGTTCGACATTTTGCTGCTGCCGAACCTGTATGGGGACGTGATGAGCGACCTGGCGGCGGGGCTGGTGGGCGGATTGGGCGTGGTGCCGAGCGGAAACATCGGGGACGAGGGCGCACTTTTTGAAGCGGTGCATGGGACGGCCCCGGACATCGCAGGGAAAGGGATTGCCAACCCGACGGCACTGCTGTTGAGCGCCATCCTGATGCTGAATCATATTGGCGAGGGCTTCACGGCCGACAGGATCGAAAAAGCGCTGCGGCAGGTGTACAGCGAAGTAAAGCACTTGACCCGGGACCTGGGAGGGAAAGCGAATACACAGGAGTTCACGGAAGCAGTGATAGAAGCGTTGCCGCAGGTGTAGCCCCTCCGGGAAAGGCAGCAGTGGTGTCAGTCCGAACCTGCCTGCGTAGGCAGGCGAAACAACAAATTGCATCCCCACAAAGAGCGAAAAAGAGAGATTCCTCGCTGCGCAGACTGTGCTGGGAATGACAGATAAGTGTGTGGCCTGAGCACTTGGTTTGGGGCCAGAGTGGCGCTGGAGGCCGAGCTAGCAGGGGCTTACGGTCCAGGTCACGCATCATGGTGAGGAGCGTCACTGCCAAGCCGTGAGAACAAGCGTAAGTGGATGTGAGGAGGCAATGTCCTCCAGCTACTGGCTGTGGCGATGCCACCAAGGGAGTACGTCCCAGTTCCGTGTGAGGTCACTGCGCTAAGTGTCCTGCCCACGAGGGTTCCAGGCCACAAATGAGGATGGCGCGGCTCAAACTCTCAGCGGGCCCATTCCTTCTTTTCCTTTCCGACAGGGGACGCCTCCGGGCACTTCAAAAGGAGTGATGAGAAAGCGGAAGACAAGCAGGCCGACCGAGTGATTTCGAGAGGAGGACCGAAAATGGCGAAAGAGAGTTTGAGTGTAGTTGACCAGCGCACAAACGCTTCGTACGAGCTCCCGTTGTTCAAGGGAGCGGTGCGGGCCATGGACATACGGAAGATCAAGACCGAGACGGACGAGTTCGGGATGATGAGCTATGATCCGGCATTTTTGAACACGGCGTCCTGCCAGAGCGCAATCACGTTTATTGACGGAGACAAGGGGATCCTGAGATATCGCGGTTATCCCATCGAACAGCTAGCGGAGAAGTGCACGTATCTGGAAGTAGCGTACCTGATTTTGCATGGAGAGCTGCCGACCGAACCGCAATTGAAGAGCTGGATTGATGGGATCACGCATCATACGATGCTGCATGAAACGACAAAGAGGTTCCTGGAAGGGTTCCGGTACGATGCACACCCCATGGGGATGTTCATCAGCACCGTGGCGGCGCTTTCGACGGTGTACCCGGAATCGCGACGCGTGCGTGACGCGGAGGTCCGGAAACTGGAAATCGCGAGGCTGATAGGAAAGGTGCCGACGATTGCGGCGTATACGTACCGGCACAGCCTGGGGTTCCCGTACGTGTACCCAGACAACGATCTGAGCTACACCGAGAACTTCATGAACATGCTGTGGCGGATGATGGAGCCCAAGTATCACGCCAACCCAGCGCTTTCGCGGGCACTGGACATCCTGTTTATTTTGCACGCCGACCACGAGCAGAATTGCAGCGCGAACGTGATGAGGGCGGTGGGCAGTTCCGAGGCGGATCCGTACGTGTGCGTTGCGGGCGCGGCCGCGGCACTGTCGGGGCCGCTGCATGGCGGGGCGAACGAAGAAGTGCTGAAGATGCTGGACGAAATCGGGTCAAAGGACAAAGTACCAGCCTACGTCAAGGGAATCAAGGAAGGCCACGGGAAGTTGATGGGATTCGGGCACAGGATTTACAAGAACTACGATCCGCGCGCCCGGATTATCAAGTGGGCGGCGGACCAGGTATTTCAAACGACGGGCAGGAATCCGAAGCTGGACATCGCCCTGGAACTGGAGCGGATTGCGTTGGAAGACGAGTACTTCATCAAGCGCAAGCTGTATCCGAACGTGGACTTCTATTCGGGAATCATCTATCAGGCGCTGGGCTTTAAGCCAGACATGTTTACGGTACTGTTTGCGATTCCGCGGACGGTGGGCTGGCTGGCACAGTGGCAAGAGATGCTGGAGGACCCGGAACAGAAGATCGCCCGGCCACGGCAGATCTACATCGGGCAGGACGAGAGGCAGTTCGTGCCGATGGAAAAGCGGACCGCACTAGGCGTGGCGGCTGCACGGTAACCCCCAAGAGGGCGGAGCGTCCGAAAGAGATTGAGCTGTGAGGGCGCTCCGCCGCCCCCTCTTTCGCATAGAGCAAAAGAGTTGAGAGAGTGGCGCAAATGCTGTAGCATGGCGCGCCATGGCCACATCTGCGAAAGCAAAAGCAAAGACAAGCTCCGGCGCAGAGTCGCTGGAGAGCGTGTACGAGGAACTGGTAGGGATGATGAAGCGGCATGCGCCTCCGTTTCGGACGGACCTGCCATGCGTGAGCGGGAAGAAGAAGGGGTGTCAGTTGGCGGTGCCGAAGCCAGTTGCGGTGCCCGGAGCATACGGGGGCAAGCCGGTGAATTTGCAGATGGCGGCAGTGATTTTGCAGAAGGGGTACGTGGGATTCTATTTGATGTGCATATACATGAATGATGGGGTGAAGAAGAAATTGTCGCCGGCGTTGTTGAAGCTGCTGCAGGGCAAGACGTGCTTTCACGTGAAGAAGCTGGACGACGGGCTGCGGAAGGACATTGCGGCGGCGTTGGAGATGGCAGAGAAGGATTATCGGGAGCGCGGGTGGATTTGAGAAGAGGAGTTGCCAGTTTTCAGTTTTAAGTTTCGGAAGAGAAAAGGAAAGAACAGGACCTGCCTAAGGCGGGATGGCGAGATTGTTTTCCGACAATCGAGAAATCCAGGACAAATTGTGAGCTGAGATCCTTCGCGCGCGAGGCGCGCTCAGGATGACAATTTGTGGGAGCAGGGCAGATTCCAACGAGTTGAAGTGCGGATCATTCCTGCCGGGGTCCCTCCGCTCCAGCGCGCCGACACCGCGCGCTTTCGGTCGGGATGACAAGTGCGAGGGTCCGCTGGACGCGAAGGCAGGAAGGGGCACGGTTAAAAGGTGGCGCGGGAGGCGATTTGGCGGATTTCGGCGTTTTCGAAGATTTGGCCGCGCAGGTTTTCTCTGGTGGCCTGGAGCATGGCGCGAGCGAGATCGTGGCCGTGGACATAGAGGCCGGGAAACGGCTTGAGGATGCGGC
>DASPTY010000039.1:0-3354 GCA_035623175.1 Candidatus Limnocylindrales bacterium
CTGCCCGCGATCGCGGTGGGGCTAGTCAAGCAGCGCCAGCACAGACACTTCTTCCGCATCTCTTACCATGAGGGGAACAATTCGCCCCAAGTAGTCATTCTTCAGGTTCCCAAGCAGATGCCCGCAACTCTGCTGGCGATCCTCCAAGCGCGCGCTCCGCAGGGCTGCAAGCCAAAAGCTTTCGTAAAGTGCGGCGTTCAGCCCAGTTAGCTTCCCGTCTTGGCAAAGCTGGATGCTTGATGCGTCAGCCGGAACCTCCACGCCCGATTGCCCTGCGTTCCCTATGCTCTCGCGCACTCAACTTGACCCTTCCCTCCTCCGCCCCTAAAATAGAAATTTCACCGTGACTCATTTTTCCGATCTGTTGCAATCCTTCACCCGCCCAGCGCCCACCCGCTGGGCTGCGCTGTCTCTAGGCCGATTCTTTTGTAGTGGCGGGTCTTTAGACCCGTGTTTTTCATCAGTCACGAGTCACAACGCTCTAATCACAAATTACGAGGTCTTCACCCATGATTGACTCTTCCATTCCCGAAGGCCTGACCTTCGACGATGTCCTCCTTCAGCCCGGCAAATCTTCTGTGCTCCCTACCGAGGTTGACACCGCCACGAATTTCACTCGCTCCCTCGCCATCAACATCCCTCTCGCCTCCGCCGCCATGGATACCGTCACAGAATCGCGCCTGGCCATCGCCATCGCCCGCCAGGGCGGCATCGGCATCGTCCATCGCAACCTGTCCATTGACCGCCAGTTCGAGGAAATTGACCGCGTCAAGCGTTCCGAATCCGGCATGATCGTCGACCCTGTCACCATCTCACCAGACATCACCATCCGTCAGGCCCTCGACATCATGACCAAGTACCGCATCTCCGGCTTGCCCGTTACCCGCGGCACTCGCCTCACCGGCATCCTCACCAATCGCGACCTTCGCTTCGAAAAAGATCACGGCCAGCTTGTCGGCCAGGTCATGACCAAAGACAATCTCGTCACCGTCCCCGTGGGCACCACTCTCGACGAAGCCGAAAAAATCCTACAGAAACATCGCATCGAAAAACTTCTCGTCGTTGATCAGGACTTCAATCTCAAGGGCCTCATCACCGTCAAAGACATCCAGAAAAAACTCGATTTCCCCCGCGCCGCCAAGGACGAACATGGCCGCCTGTGTGTCGGCGCCGCCGTCGGCGCAACCGGCGATTTCCTTGAACGCGCCGTCGAAATGGCCAAAGCCAAGGCCGACGTTCTCGCCATTGACACCGCTCACGGCCACACCGAACGCGTCATGGATGCCATCAAGTCCATTCGCCACCGCCTCCCCGAGCTTCAGCTCATCGCTGGAAACGTCGCCACCTACGAAGGAGCGAAAGAGCTCATCTCCCTCGGCATTGACGGTCTTAAGGTCGGCATCGGCCCCGGTTCCATCTGCACCACGCGCATCGTCACCGGCGCGGGCGTTCCGCAGATCACCGCCATCGTGGAAGCCGCTCGTGCCGCCAAGGGCACCGGCGTCCCCGTCATCGCTGATGGCGGCATCAAGTATTCCGGCGACATTACCAAAGCCATTGCCGCTGGCGCTTCCGCGGTCATGATCGGCAGCCTCTTCGCCGGCACCGAGGAATCTCCCGGCGAAACCATTCTTTATCAAGGCCGCACCTTCAAGTCCTATCGCGGCATGGGTTCCACCGGCGCCATGGAAGCAGGCTCCGCCGATCGTTACGCGCAGGAAACCGCCGAGCGCGGCAAGTCCGTCCCCGAAGGCGTCGAGGGCCGCGTCCCCTACAAAGGCCCACTCTCCGGCCTCACCGATCAACTCGTCGGCGGCCTCAAAAGCGGCATGGGCTATGTCGGCGCAGGTACGCTGAAGGAATTAATGGAGAAGAGCCGCTTCGTGCGCATCACTGCCGCCGGCCTCCGCGAATCCCACGTCCACGACGTGGTCATCACCAAGGAAGCTCCCAACTACCGCGTCGAATAACCTGTCGCGTTGTACTTTGCGGCCGGCTTCTTGTCTTTGTCTGGCTGCAGTTAGTGTCCCGTGTTATTCGCGCGTGTGTGACGTTTGTCCTTGACATAGACCGGTTTACAATACAAACTAGTCTTTACTAAGGTCGGTGCACTTCCCGGCCCGAGAGGAGCTCCTCGCCATGGACCACACGTTGCCCGCCGATTTTCAACCCTCCGCTGAGGAACTGGTCTCCCTTCAGAAGCTCGCTCACGAGTACGCCACGTATTCCAGGGATGCTGTGGGCCTTGGCCATGTGTTTGGAGGCCTGCTTGTATTCCTACTACTGTGGCTTTTGAAACGCGATTCACTCGCACCCTGGGAGGGCTTTCTTTTGGGCCTCACCCCTTTGTCCTGGATCATCGGCAAGGAGTACTTGCGCGCCAACTACTACCAGTTCAGTGGACGAGTGACTCAGCCACCCAGACGATGGCACAACCTCATTCTCGGCATCCTCGCCGGCCTCATCGCCTCTGGCACCGCAGCAACTCTCTTGGCCTACAGGCTGAACCAACCTTTTTCTTGGAAACTGGCCCTCAATACGACTGTGTGCATCGTTCTCTTCCTCCCTATGCCCTTCCTAACCTGGCGGTACTTCCGGGCTCCTTACGAGTTTGTGACTGGGGTCTTCCTCTTCTCGCTCTCGGCGTTTTTGTTGAGTGGCAATCTCCAAATCGCCACTCGCTTTGCGAATGCTTTAGGAATCGCGGCAGGGCTTGTTGCCCTGGTGATGGTCCTGGCTGGCTATGTGGAACATATGAGGTTTTTGAAGCTCCGTCGCAAAGTGCGAGCACTGAAGGAAGAAGCATGAGAGCCGACATCGAAAACTACATGAGCTTGGATCGCATCGTTCACGAGCCGGCACGCCTCGTGATTTTGACCCTGCTGGCCGAAGCCGATGCGATGGAGTTTCGGTTTCTGGAAAAGGTTTCCGGATTCACCAAAGGCAATCTCTCCGGTCATATCTCCAAGCTCGAACAGGCAGGTTACGTCGAGGTAGTCAAATTCTTCCGCGGCAAGCTCCCGGCAACTTCGCTTAAAATCACGGCGCAAGGACGCAAGGCCCTGAAGCAGTACCGCAGACAACTCAACGAGGCTTTTCGGCATAAACCGACCTTTTTGACAGCCGTAAAGAGGCGCTTTCACCCAATGTCATCCTGAGACAGCACGTTGAGCTTTTCGTCCTTCCCGCAAACCATGGGTCACGACTGACTCAACACATCTCCTTTTTCGCCTACATTTCCTTCATCCATCGTTTACAATGATTTTGGAAAATAAATATTGAATGTCTTCCACTGAACCCTGGCGCAACCCACGCCCCGCCCCCAATCTCGATGCAGTCCGCCAGCGCGTCTCG
>DASPTY010000040.1:0-7134 GCA_035623175.1 Candidatus Limnocylindrales bacterium
CCGTGCTTCTTCTTCCAATCGCCGATGGCCGCCTTGATGGCGTCCTCGGCGAGCACGGAGCAGTGAATCTTGACGGGCGGAAGCGAGAGTTCGCGGACAATGTCCGTGTTCTTGATCGCGAGCGCCTCGTCCACGGTCTTGCCCTTGACCCATTCGGTGGCCAGAGAAGAGCTGGCGATGGCCGACCCGCAGCCAAACGTCTTGAACTTCGCTTCCTCGATAACCTGCGTCTCCGGATTGATCTTCATCTGCAGCTTCATGACGTCGCCGCATTCCGGAGCGCCCACCAGGCCGGTCCCCACATTGGGATCTTCCTTGGGAAGGCTACCGACGTTGCGCGGATTGTTATAGTGATCGACTACTTTTTCGCTATAAGCCATGGACCCCTCTCTCCTTCTGCCACTTGTCTCCCGAAAATTCAGCCCCTCGCCGCAGCGAGGAGACTGCCAAAACCTGCACTCTTGATCGCCTTTTCGGTCAAGGCGATGTTGGTCAAGAACGCCGAACGCCCCGCGGTCAGTTCCCGCAGAGCCTCGCGCACGTACTGCGCGCCGATGCCGAGCAGAATCAAGAATTCGCGGACGTCCTGAAGGTGATAAAACGAACGTTCTGCCGCAGGAGCCGGCTCATCCCCGTCCTGATACGGCTGATATGTCACACGGAACGGCGCGGACGTCCCGGCAATGGACCGGTGAATCCGGAGTGTTCCTTCAGTTGCAATTGCGCTTGCCATTTCTTCTTACCTACCATCCTTCCAAATGAATTACGCGGTCTGCCACTTGACCTTGGAGATGTCGATGCCTTCCTTGGCCATTTCGTAGAGCGGCGAAAGCTCGCGAAGCTTGGTAACAACCTGCACCATTTTGTCGATCACGTAATCGACTTCTTCCTGAGTCGTGAAACGCCCCAGGCCGAAGCGGATCGAGGTATGCGCCAGATCCTCACCTACGCCCAGAGCTTTGAGTACGTAGCTGGGCTCAAGGGTTGCCGAGGTGCACGCGGAACCGCTTGAAACCGCCACGTCGTTGATCCCCATCAGGAGCGATTCGCCTTCGACATAGGCAAAGCTCATGTTGAGGTTATTCGGGAGACGATGCTCCATCGAACCGTTAATGAAAACTTCGTCCAACTTGGCCTCCAGGCCGGCTCTCAGCCGGTCACGCAGGCCGCGCAACCGCTCCGATTCCTGCGCCATTTCCTGCTGACAAAGCTCGCAAGCCTTGCCCAGGCCGACGATGCCGGGCACGTTCAACGTACCGGAACGCATGCCGCGTTCGTGGCCGCCGCCGTCGATGATCGCGGAAAGCTGCACGCGCGGATTCCGCCGACGCACATAGAGCGCGCCAACGCCTTTCGGGCCGTAAAGCTTGTGCGCCGAAATCGCCAGGAGGTCAATGTTGTCCTTCTGGACGTCAACAGGAATCTTGCCAACAGCCTGCACCCCGTCCACAGCGAAGATGACGCCGTGCTCTTTGGCGATCTTGCCAATTTCCGCAATCGGGTTGATGACACCAATCTCATTGTTGGCGTACATGATGGAAATCAGAATCGTCGTGGGCTTGATGGCCTTGCGCAAATCCTCCAGGGAGACGCGGCCGTCACGCTGCACCGGCAAATAGGTCACTTCGAAGCCGTGCTTTTCCAAATTCTTGCAGGTGTCGAGCACGGCCTTGTGCTCGATGGCCTGCGTGATGATGTGGTTCCCCTTCTCGCGGTACATTTCCGCGACGCCCTTGATCATCAGGTTGTCGGATTCAGTCGCGCCGCTCGTGAAGATGATCTCTTTTGCGGTGGCGTTGATCAGCAAAGCTACTTGCTGGCGAGCATTTTCGACCGCTTCTTCTGCGCTCCAACCGAAGGAGTGGTTGCGGCTGGCAGCGTTGCCGAACTTGTCGGTGAAATAGGGCATCATCGCTTCCAGCACCCGCGGATCCAGGGGCGTGGTCGCGTGATTGTCCATGTAAATCGGCAGCTTGACAGCCATTTTCGAGTCTCCTATCGGATCCAGAATTCTCCGCTCAGCGGGTAGCCGCCAGGCGGTCAATCCCTTTCAATTCGACGAAAGCCGGCTCCTGTTTGTCCTCGCTCAATTGGGCGATGGTCACGGTGCTCAAAACTCCCAGAATACTTTCGTTCACGCGCTGCAACGGTTCTTTGATGGAGCAGCGATCCGTCGCGTCGCAATTGCCGTGGCTGGTCACGCAGGAAGTGATCAGCACGGGCCCGTCGATCGCCGTCAGCACTTCCAAGGCGCTGATGTGATCCGCCTGCCTGGCTAACTGGTATCCGCCAGTCGAGCCGTGCTTGGCTGCGACCAGACCTTGCTTCGCTAGCTTCTGCAGAACTTTGGCCATCAGCGTCGCAGAAATGCCATACTCTTCAGCGATCTCATTGGCACTGCAGGAATGTTTCTGGCGGTGATTCGCGAGATGCTTCATCGCAATCAAGCCGTAGTCCGCCTTTTTCGAAAGCTTGAACATAATTTCAGACCTGTAAGTGGCACCCCGTTGGATGCTAATACGACTGAATTAGTCGCATTTAAACTATAGCTCTTCCGAGGCGCTTTTGTCAACCGCTAGAACGGGAGTGCCCCAAATAAAACCTTAGTTTGAAAGTACTTAGACTAAGACCTAATTAGTCTGATTTCTACAGATCTTCGTCAAATGGCAGCTTTTGGGATGCGAACGGTTTAAATCGTTCCCTTAACGGCACTTAGAACCGAACGGGACACAGGTGATCCAGCACGCAAAGTGAGGCTGCACATTCATTTCCGACTACGGACAGTAGGAACTTGAAGTGTGTTCCTTCCGGTTGACGGCGTCTATCTCGGGGCAACGCACGTACCGCCAGAGCTGGCTGCTTCAATCAGCTTCTGAAACGCGGCGCGTGCCGGGATCGTCATCTGTGATTTGTGCGCCTGCGATTCAAACGCGTTCAGCGCGTCAATCTGCTGCTTTTTCAGTGCATCGGGCGACGGCAATCCTTGCCGGATGCGTTCGAGGGCTGTCAGGGCAAGCTCTGCGGCTTGGGACAACGCGGCGGAGGCTGGCGCGGCATCCTTGACCAAGGCCGACCGCTGAGCAAGCGCTTGCAATTGCCCATCAACTTCGGCCCACTGAGCGAGCTGCGCGCGCAATTCCGCAGCTAGTCTGTCGTCCCGACAGGATGAGGCCAAGAAAGCGTCCACCTTCCCGGAAAAGACGCGCGAGACTTCGCTCTCCGGCCCAACAGCATCAACCAGGCGATTCAGCGGCGACTGGCTCGTCGGTTCTGCTCCGCCTTCGAATTCGCGGCTGTAGTCTTTCACGTGCTCCAATGCTTTGGTCAGCACGAGGAGTGCTGCAATCTCGCTATCCGAAGCCGGGCCGGCCATTCGCTGCAACATCAGTCGCATGTAGCTGCGATGAGTCAGCCCCAACCATTCCAAGCGGGCGCTCTCCGCTTCCATTCTCCGGTACATGGAGGCCACGTCCGTCGTGTTCTGTGGCGACCACAGACGCTCCGCAATTGCGGCGTTGCGCGGCCAGATGCGCGAGTCGATGTTCTCTTCATTCACGAACTCCGACCACATCGTGGATTCTCCGCCGAGGATGCGCGCCTTCTCCTCGTCCGTCAGATTCTCTGCGGCTCCTCCCAGGGGATCGTTGGCGTAGTGGCGCGCCGCGCTCCAGCCGAGGTCGATGTAATAGCCGTTGGAAAGAATGCCGCGATAACCCTGCTTGGCAGCGGCGGCCAGCGCCTCCGGACCCCGCCAGGAATGGATGACAATGTTCTTCGGAGCTCCGGGTACAAAAATCTCGTCCCAACCCACGGGCGTCTTTCCGTGCTTGGTCACCAATTCCTGAACGCGCTGGCTGAAATAGGCCTGCAGTTCTACGTTGGTCTTCATGCCATGCGCCTTCTTGAATTCCTGGATTTTTGGATTGGCATCCCACTCCTTGCCGTTCACCTCGTCTCCGCCAATGTGGAAATAGGAATCGGGGAAAAGCTTGGCCATCTCGGCAATGAAATCGTTGAGGAATTTATAGGTTTTTTCATCGGCGGGATTCATGGCCGGGTCAAACACGCCCCAATCGCGCTCGATGTGATAAGGTCCGGGGCCACTGCCGAGATCCGGGTAGCCGACGAACCAGGCTGTGCTGTGGCCGGGCATGTCGAATTCGGGAACTACCCGAATGCCCCGGTCACGCGCATAGGCAATCACATCGCGAATTTCATCCTGCGTGTAATAAAACCCGTCCGAGCCGCTCTCCTGCAGCTTCGGGAACTTCCGGCTTTCCACGCGAAAGCCTTGGTTGTCCGAAAGATGCCAATGCAGCACGTTCATCTTCACGGCTTCCATTCCGTCCAGGTTGCGTCTCACGACTGGAAGAGGAATGAAATGGCGAGCCGAATCGATCATCAACCCGCGCCAGACAAAGCGCGGTTGATCCTGTATGCTCACCGCCGGCACGACAAACCCACCGGGAGAGATAGAAACGAGTTGAAGCAAGGTCTGAAGCCCGTGGATGGCCCCGAGGGGGGTGACTGCGTGAAGTTTTGCGCCGCTGGAGGTCACTTCCAGCGAGTACGATTCATCTTCGCCGGGCTCCTGAATCGCCTTGCTTTCGTGATCCGTGGTGACGACCAGCGTCGCCTTGGCTGGGTCTGAAATGCCTTGCACAACGGGAATGCCTGATGCGCAGCTAAGTTGGACCAGAAAGCGCTGGCCGGCGCGGTCCAGACGCGGTTCGCGGAATCCCGCGAAGGCGACCGTGAAGCCAGTGTCGATCTTGAGTGCGCCGCCGCCCTGCTGCACTTTGGCGGGCATGGGCATCACGTTGAGCTCTGCAGATGACTGTGCCCGCACCGCCTTGACGGTAATGAGAAGAGAAAAGAGGCTGAGAAAAAGAACGGACCTGAAAGAGAAGATGTGTCGCATGGAGCTTGCCTCCGCGAATGGCCATAGAGAAACTGCAGCCATTAAATCGTTACAATACGCAACAGACGAGAGTGGCACATTTCCTCCGTTCCACACAATAGTTTTTCCAGGCACTTGCGAACCACTTGCACGGCCGGGTTGGCGTCTCGCTTTTCTTCTTTTTGAGTTAGAATGTGCCGCGGAGATTGTCAAAAGCCAAATGAAGACTTCCGTGGCCATCTACCCCGGCTCCTTCGACCCGGTGACCAACGGGCACCTGGATCTGATCGGGCGGGGCGAAAAGATGTTCGACCGCTTGATCGTGGCGGTCCTGAAGAACGTCGAGAAGGAGCCCCTTTTTTCGCTTGCCGAGCGCGTGGACATGCTGCGCGAGGTCACCAAACAGTGGGAAACGATTGAGGTGGACGTTTTCGACGGCCTGCTCGTTGATTACGCGCGCAAACGCGGCGCCGGCGTCATCTTGCGCGGCATCCGGGCGATATCCGACTACGAATACGAATTGCAGATGGCCTTAATGAATCGCAAGCTCGAGCCGCGGCTGGAAACCGTGTTCATGCTTCCCAGCGAAAGCTACAGCTACCTCAGCGCAAAACTCGTACGCGAAATCGCCCAGTTGGGCGGCCCGTTGAGCGGCATGGTTCCTTCTGTGGTGGAGCAGCGCTTGCGCTCAAAGGTATCCTGACAACATTCCATTCTTGTCCTGCTGCCCGCAGGACAAGGTGGAAGTCTCAATCCCGATTGAAATTATCTCCGATTTCCTCAACACTGTACCTTTACCAATCCCCCTACGCTCCAAGGAGTGATTGTGCAACTGACCAATCGCATCAACCGCATTCAGGTATCGCCGACCGCGGTGGTCATCAGCGCCGCGGAACAGCTCAAGGCCAAGGGCGTGGACATCGCCGACTTTGGCCCCGGCGAGCCCGATTTCACCACTCCAGACCACATCAAGAAGGCGGCCATCCTCGCCATCGAAGAGAATCGCACCAAGTACACACCGACGGGCGGCATTCTGCCATTACGGGAGTCGATTGCCGCGTGGCACAACCGCGAACTGGGCTCCAACTACACGGCGAAGGAATGCGTCGTAAACGTTGGAGGGAAGCACGCGATATTTAATGCCGTCTGCGTGCTGATCCAGAACGGCGACGAAGTCATTCTGCCCGCTCCCTACTGGGTCAGCTTTCCGGACATCATCAAATACACCGGAGGCACGCCCGTCATCGTGCAGACGCGCCCGGAAGACGGCTTCAGCGTCAAGGCTTCTGCCATCGAGAAAGCAATCACCCCAAAGACAAAAATGGTGATTGTGAATTCGCCGAGCAATCCCACGGGCGGGGTGGTGGATGGCGACGAGTACGAGCGCATCCTGGCGCTCTGCAGGAAGCACAACATCTGGCTGCTCGGCGATGAATGTTATTCGCATTTTGTCTATGAACCCCACAAGCCATTTTCGATTGCCAGCGCCAGAGACTCGAAAGACCACGTCATCATTGTGGGGTCAGTCTCGAAGACGTTCGCCATGACCGGCTGGCGCATTGGCTACACTTTGGCGCCGGAGCCGCTCATCGAGGCGGTGATCAAGATTCAGAGCCAGTCAACGTCGAATCCAACATCGATCGCGCAGTATGCAGCGCTCGAGGCCGTGCGCGGCAGCATGGCGAGCGTGCCGCTAATGTTGGTCGAATACGCCAAGCGAAGAACACGCATTGTCCACGGATTGCGCGACATCCCCGGCGTAGCCTGCGAATGGCCAGGCGGCGCGTTCTATGCCTTTCCCAACGTTTCCGAGTATCTTCAGGGAAGAGATCCACTGGCGAAGAGCTGCACGGAGCTAGCCAAACTGCTTTTGGAGAGCGCCCACGTCGCGCTGGTTCCCGGCGAAGCGTTTGGCGCACCGGGCTTCCTGCGGTTGTCTTATGCCACTTCGCTGGACCGAATCGAGGAGGGACTCCGGCGGTTGAACAAGTTCTTTACGCGCGCCGAAGCTGCGTCTTGATCGTGGTCGAACCTGTCCTAACGCGCATTGATCCAATCTTCAGCCCGAGGCCCTGGGGGGCGCGCTCGCTGGCACCACTCTTCCCGGAAAAAGTGGATTTGAAGGAACCGCTCGGAGAAGCGTGGCTGACGGCTTCGGATTCCCGCGTGGCCAGCGGCCCGTTCGCAGGGAAGTCGTTGGAGGAGAGTTGGCGCGCGATGCCGGCGGAGTGGCG
>DASPTY010000041.1:0-21539 GCA_035623175.1 Candidatus Limnocylindrales bacterium
GGATTCCTGTGCGAAGCAGGCGGAGCTGACTTTTGCGATTGCGCGCCACGCCGTGGTGGATCTTTGCCAGGTGTTCAGTGCTGCTCCCCGGCCGATGGAGTTCGACCGACTGCCGCGTGAAACGCTCGAGAAGATTCGTGCCAAGCTTGCGAAGCATGGCATGGTGCTCCTGCCCACTGTTGAAGCGGATCAAAAACTCGCGGAGCTTCGCCAGATGTACGAGCCGTACGCCTACGCCCTGGCCAATCATCTGAGCCAGTCGCTTCCGCCTTGGATTCCGGAGGCAAGAGGCAAGGACAACTGGCAGACCACAGCCTGGGCGCAAAGGGCTGGCGTTATGGATAAGGAAACGGTCAGCGTTTTGCACGACGATCATTTCTGAAGCCGCAGAATTCAGCGGCTTTGGAACTTCCTGCAAAGAAACACCTGAGGGGAGAAATCTCATGAAAGCGATTCAAGTTCATCAGTTTGGAGGTCCGGAAGTCTTGGAACTCCACGAAGTCGCCACGCCCAGGGCGGGCCCGGGGCAGATTCTGGTGCGGGTGCATGCGGCGGGCGTGAACCCCTACGACACTTACATGCGCAGCGGCACATACGCGGTGAAGCCGTCGCTGCCGTACACGCCTGGCTCCGACGCCGCAGGAACAGTGGACGCGGTCGGAGACGGCGTGAAGAAAGTCAAAGCGGGCGATAAGGTCTATACGGCGAAGACACTGACAGGAGCGTATGCCGAATACACGCTCGCCGACGAATCGCAGATTTATCCGCTCCCGGGGAAAATCTCTTTTGCCCAAGGCGCGGGGCTTTGGGTGCCGTATGGGACAGCATTCACGGCATTGCACCACCATGCGAAGGCACACGCAGGCGAGACACTGTTGATTCATGGTGCGAGCGGCGGCGTGGGAATTGCCGCGGTGCAGTTCGCACGAGCACAAGGTCTCACGGTTCTCGGCACTGCCGGAACGCCGCGCGGTTTGGAACTGATCAAGAAAGAAGGCGCGCACCTTGCTTTCGATCACACCAAGGCCGGATATGCCGAGGAAATCATGAAAGCCACGGGCGGACGGGGAGTGGACGTGATTCTCGAAATGCTCGCCAACGTGAATCTCGCGACGGATCTGAAGCTGCTTGCGCTGCGCGGACGCGTCATCGTCATCGGGAATCGCGGCGAAATCACGATCAATCCACGCGAACTGATGGCCAGACGCGCCGCAGTGCGTGGGTTTACACTTTGGGCGGCGACGGATGCGGAATCCAGGGAAATTCACGCGGCCATCGCTGCCGGCCTTGAGAACGGGACGCTGCGCCCCATCGTGGGCAAGGAAATCCCGTTGAAGGACGCCTCAGTTGCACATCAGGACGTGATGGCTCCCGGAGCGTTCGGCAAGATTGTCCTCGTGCCCTGAGTGAGCTTTCCGCACTGCTACATCACATGGAAGGTCCGGAGCAGGATTCCGGCAAGGGCACCGCCGAGGACGAGCCAAGTGGAATTCACCTCATAGCGGAATGCGAGCAGGCCGCTCAAGAGCGCAAGCGCAATCGCCGGTACGTTCACCAGCGCGGCGTGCGCGAATTGCCAGCCGACATATGCCATCAACGCGGCAGCGGCGGCATTCACTCCATCCAGAAATGTGCTCGCCAGCGGCGATTTGCGCAGTCTGGGCAAGAATCCAGCGGTCGCGGCAACGTAGACGAATGCGGGAAGGAACATCCCAGCCGTCGCGAGACTCGCGCCTTTCCATCCTCCCAGCAGATACCCAATGAAGGTTGCGACAGTGAAGAACGGGCCAGGCGTCGCCTGGCTCACGGCAATTGCATCGAGCAACTGCGCATCGGTCAGCCAGTGCAGCCTCACGACCAAATCCGCGCGAAGCACCGCCAACAGGACGTAGCCGCTGCCGAAGAGCACCGCGCCTACTTTCAAGAAGTACAAGGAAAGAGGAACCAACCCAATCGCGGCGCCCGTCGCAACCGAGAAGGTGCCGAATACACCCGCAACTCCTGTCCGCAGATTTGCCAGCCTGCGTCCTTCCCGAATCGCCATCCAAAAAGCTCCCGCCGCGATCAACAACAGAAGGACCGGGACACCCCAAATTGCCAGCGCAACGACCACTAGCGAGAGCGTCGCTAAGGCCACGCTTTTCAGCGCAGCCCTGGCCAAGTTCCACACTGCCTGTGCAATCAGTGCCACCACGACGGGCTTGATTCCGAAGAGCAGGCCCGTCACTTGCGGAACGGTTCCGAATTTTTCGAAGGCCCACGCCAGTCCGACTACCAGAACGGCCGCAGGAAAGATGAAGCAGGCTCCGGCGAAGATCAAACCGGCAAGTCCCCCACGTATTTCACCGACGTAGATCGCCAATTCCGTCGAGCTGGGGCCCGGCAACAGGTTCACCGCTCCGACCAGATCCAGAAAGCGCTCACGCGTGATCCACGCGCGCCTGCGGACGAAGCGCTCCTCCATCACTGCGATGTGCGCCGCAGGGCCGCCATAGGCGACGAAACCCAGGCGGAGGAACTCCCGGATTATTTCCGCCAGCGATCCATGGGGACGGGCTTCTGTTTGAGTAAGGCCTGGCATGCTTGCGGCGGACATTATCGCTCGGGATCGGCCAGAGCTGCAGAGATGGCTGCGGTGCCGTGCTGAGTCACATGCCGTCTCGAATTGAGCCAATGCCCGATCAACACCAGATAGAAGGGGGCATAGACAAGCCATTGGAGAAACGGGTCGAACTTGAAGACGGCAAGAATTCCATAACCAACCAACACGTTGTATGAAAGAAATTGCAGAACTGTGAGCATTAGCCAAGCGGGATTCGGGAAGTAGCAGAGCAGCGGGACAATCCATGTGAAATACCAGGAATAACCGTTCGGGCCGAAAGCCAGAATCGTGCCAATAAGAAGGTAAGCCGCGCGCGCGGGCTCTGCCTTTTTCCAAGCGAGCCAAAGCGCCAATCCCCAACTCAGGGTCACACCGACAAGCGCGGGAATTCTCGTTTTGCCGCCGGTGAGCAAGTCGATCAGTGTGTAGAGGCTAGCGTGGTAGTTCTTCCAGGTCGCTTCGTAGTAGGTCATGTTGGCGCGAAACATGCCCAGCGCATTCCAGTAAGGCAGGAGCACTGCGAAGCCCGCCACAATTGCGAGCCCTGCCGCCCACCAGCCCGCCTTTTTCCCGGGCCATCCCGCGCGCCGAATCCAGACCGGCAACAGCACGGCCGGAAAAACTTTTGCCATTGCCGCCAAGGCAACGGGCACGCTCGCAAGGGAAGGCCATTTTTTGATTAGTGCCAAGCCGCATACGATTCCGAGCAGTGCCAGCACATCGTTGTGGCCGCTGCCGGCAAATTCGACAATGACAAGGGGGTTCCACGCGTATACCGCAAGACGGAAGTCGCGATCCTTCTCATTCCAAAACATCCACGCCAGCAACAGCAGAACTAGGACGTCGGCCGCGGCAAACGCGGTTTTGAACGAAGTCGGCCCGGGGAAGAACTTCCATGTGGCGCGAAACACGAGTTCGGATGCCGGAGGATAGATGGCAGGAAGCTCACGCCCCGGCATGATTTCGTAGTAGTTATCGCGCAAGGGACGAAGCTGGAGATCATTCGGCGCAATAGCATAGGGATTCCAGCCGTGGGCTTGCACCTTCGCTTCCCAGCGATAGCGTTGCAGGTCGTCGGAAAGAGTAGGCTCCATGGGCCAGAGCGGCGCGCGGAATGCAATCGCGGCAAAAATCAGTAGAATGGTAGACGCGCGAGTGGCCTTGGATTGAGCGAAACCATATAAAGCGAGCAGGTAAACAACGCCTGCCGCCAATGCCAGTTCGATAAAGCCGATCGCGTGGTTTTTCAGGTAGTACAGACCGTGCATGCGCAGGAAGAAAGCCTCGAGAACGATTCCTGCCCCCAGCAGCAAGAGCCGGTTTCGTCGCACCAAATTGCTTTCGGAAGCCATTCGGAGAAATTTCAGAATTGCTGACTCTGGTTCCATTTCTGATCGCGGCGCAGCAAAATCCGCTGAGCCACTACTGGCACAAAATCACCGACCGGACGTTCAGCGGGGTCTATCACGCGAACGCGTTCGATCTGGCGATGATGATTCCATACTTCGTCGTGCTGTTCGTCCTGGCGTTGTACGGCATGCACCGCTACGTGCTGCTCTACAATTACTTCGTGTTTCGCGCTAATGTGCCGGGCCCGCCTCCGCCCGTCGCCAACTGGCCAAAGGTTACCATACAGCTTCCAATCTTTAACGAGCGCTATGTCATCGAACGACTTGTCGACGCAGTTGCGCAATTCGACTACCCGCGCGAACTGCTCGACATTCAGGTTTTGGATGATTCCACGGACGAGACGCGCGAAGTGGCGCGCGCGTGCGTGGAACGCCACGCCCTGCAGGGGCTGCCCATCGTCTATATCCATCGCACGAATCGTGAAGGATATAAGGCCGGCGCGCTTGAAAATGGTTTGCGAACTGCGCAGGGGGAATTCGTGGCCATCTTTGACGCCGACTTCATTCCCCAGGCCGATTTTCTTCGCCGAACGATTCCGTACTTTCTAAATCCCGATGGCGGCGAAAACATCGGCATGGTGCAGACGCGCTGGACCTATCTGAACAGCGACTATTCGCTGCTGACGCGGGTCGAAACCATTCTGCTCGACGGCCACTTCGTCATCGAGCATGGCGGACGTTCGCGCCGGGGCACATTTTTCAATTTTAATGGTACGGCCGGCGTATGGCGCCGTGCGGCCATTGATTCCGCCGGCGGCTGGGAGCACGACACCCTCACCGAAGACACAGATCTTTCCTACCGAGCGCAGCTCAAGGGCTGGAAGTTCGTGTATTTGCCGGGTATCGAGTGCGCTTCCGAGCTTCCTGTGGACATGAACGGCTTCAAAGCGCAGCAGGCGCGCTGGGCCAAGGGGCTGATGCAGACGGCAAGGAAGATTTTGCCGAAGGTGCTTCGTTCGAACGCGCCCTGGCACGTCAAATCCGAGGCTTTCTTTCACCTGACCGCAAACATATCTTATCCGTTGATGGTGTTGCTCTCGACGATGCTGCTTCCGGCCATGATTGTGCGGTTCTATCAGGGCTGGTTCCAGATGCTGGTGATAGACTTACCGCTTTTTCTTGCCTCGACTTGTTCAATCTCCAGCTTTTATATCGCGGCGCAAAAGGAATTGCGGCCGAAGACGTGGCTAAGCACTTTTCTTTACATGCCGTTCGTCATGGCCACGGGAATTGGCTTGAGCGTGCGCAATGCGCAAGCGGTGCTCGAAGCGATTGCCGGGAAAAAATCGGAGTTCGCGCGCACACCCAAATTCAAGATCGAAGGTAAGTCAGGCACGTTTGCGGCAAAAAAATATAAAAACAAGTCCGGGTGGATGCCGTATTTTGAAGTTGCACTCGGCCTATATTTCGCCCTCGCAGTCGTCTATGCATTTCGCAACGAGAACTACGCCACGACGCCTTTCCTGCTTCTTTTTGTTTGGGGGTACCTCTATACGGGCTTCATGTCGCTCAGCCAATCCTGGTTTGCTCATCTTCGCTTCGGCGTCAATGCGCCCGAGATGCGACCCGCTTCCAGCGGCGCACCGGGCTTTTAGACTGGCTGTGACTTAAGTCTCTTCCCATCCTTTATCGCGGGTATACAATTCAACAAGCATCTCTGCGACTCCCTTCTTATTTCGGAGGCCTTATGAATCTCCGCGCAGTTCTGCTCGCATTGGCGCTGGCCCTGGCACCGGTTGCCTTCGCTGATAATCCACAAGTCTCGGCGGAAGGGAAAGCCTGCCTGGAATGCCATTCGGGTTCCACACCGGGAATCGTTGAGCAATGGAAATCGAGCGCGCATGCGAAGAATAGGGTGGACTGCTACGCCTGCCACAAAGCCAACGAAGGCGACCCCGCCACGTTCGACCATTACGGCCACAAGATCGCAGTGATCGTCACGCCAAATTATTGTGGGCGATGCCATGCCGCAGAGGTGAAGCAATTCGAACAGAGCCATCACGCCGCGGCCGCGAAGTTCATCGGGTCGCTGGACAATATGCTCGGTGAAATCGTGGAAGGCGGCCCAGCGGCGAACAACGGATGCCGCCAGTGCCATGGCAGCGAAGTGAAATATAGGGGTGACGGAAAATTCGATCCAGATACGTGGCCGAATAGCGGAATCGGACGCGTCAATCCAGACGGCAGCAAGGGCTCTTGCGCCGCCTGCCACGGCCGCCATGCGTTCAGTTCCGCCACCGCGCGCATGCCCGAGAATTGTGGCAAATGCCACCTGGGGCCCGATCATCCACAGATCGAGATCTACAATGAATCGAAGCACGGTATCCAATACCGCGCCAATGTGGCCAAGATGAATCTCGATTCCAAATCCTGGGTGGTTGGTAAGGATTACTCCGCGGCGCCAACCTGCGCCACTTGCCATATGTCCGCCACGTCCAACCAGAAAGTCACGCACGACGTCGGCGATCGCATCAGCATAACGTTGCGCCCAGCAATTTCCGTGAAACTCGACAATTGGGAGCGGCGACGCCTGAACATGATTGATGTCTGCTCCAATTGCCACGCCACCGGCTGGGTCGACAATTTCTACACGCAGTACGAGGGCACTATCAATCTCTACAATGAGAAATTCGCCAAGCCCGCCAAAGCCATCATGGACAAGCTCTACGCCGCCAAGAAACTTACGCCCACGCCGTTCGACGAAAAGATCGAGTGGACATATTATGAGCTATGGCATCACCAGGGCCGCCGCGCTCGCATGGGCACGGCCATGATGGGCCCGGACTACACGCAGTGGCATGGCTTTTTTGAAGTCGCCAAGACGTTTTACAACGAATTCATTCCTGAGGCGGAGCAACTCCTGCCCGGAGTCAGCGCGGACATCATGAAGACCGACTACCACAAATGGACCGCCGGGTTGACCAAGGAGCAAATCCAGCAGCAGATCGATTTTTATAAAGAGCGGTACAAGCAGTAAGCGACCGCAGTTGCTTTACGAGTCGTACCAGCTCGGCAGGTTCATCGCGAATTCGCTTCGCCCGGCCACGGCATTCCCGATTGCCCGTGCGATGTACCAGTTGAACCGGGCAATATTCCGCCAGGAAATGCTGCGGCGGCGAGCGTCGCGTGTCACGAAGCTGGTCAATACACGTTTGAACCTTTCCCAGGACCACGAAAACCAGTAGCAAAGCATCAGAGTGCGCGAGAGATTCGCTTTCAGGCCCTTTCCCTGAAAGTGCAGCAGGAAATCAAACTCTCGCATTGCCTCGCCTGATTTATCCCAGAGATCGGGCCTCCAATACGGCGTGCCGGGCAGCGGCGTCAGTGGGATGAAAAAAGCCATGTCGATGGGCGCGCGGAAGGCTTCGCGGAACAGCTTTCTGACCACGGCCGGTGTGTCGCCAGGCAGGTTGTAGATGAACGATCCTACGGTAAACACCTGGGGATATTTCTGCGCCAAAAGCCAAAGCGATCTCTCGCCCTCGTGTTGCAGGTTGCCTTTACGCAAAGAAACCAGCCGCTCTTTTTCGGGACGCTCGATTCCCAGATACATTTCGCACAGGCCTGCCGCCACGCAGCGCCCGAGCGCGCCGCTAGCTTCATCGCGCAGGAGATAGTCGGCACGCACCCAAGCGCTTTGAGGAATTCGCCGACCTTCCCGCAACAACTGCTCTGCGAGTTCCCGGGGAATCTTTTCATTTGCGTTGAAGCAGGGATCCACCCATCCAAGGAATTTCCGATCGTAACGGTCCATGAGCAAACAAATTTCCTCCATCAAGCGCGCGACGGATTTCACGCGAAGATGAGGCACTATCCGGTTTCCGCGCTGTAGCCCCATCTGGCGCCAGAGCACGCAAAACTCGCAGGAGCAGTTACAGCCGCGCCCCAATTCGATGGCCGCCAGCCGAGCATGATTCTTGCTACGCGCCCCGTAGCGCTCCATCGGCAGCAGGTCATACGCCGGCATGGGCACCGAATCCAGGTCGTCGATGAGGTCGCGCATTTGCGTCCGAATGACTTCCTCACCCACGCGAAACGATATGCCGCGCACGCGCTTCAGTGAGTCCACCGAGCGGTCCCGCAGCGCGCTCACGAGTTCCACGATGGTGGTTTCCCCCTCGCCGTGCGCGACCACATCCACCAAGCCGCTCTGTAAGACCTCACTTGAGGCGTTGCCGAAGAAGCATCCGCCAGCGATCACAGTGGCCCCGCACTCTTTCGCCAGCTTCGCTGCGCGGAGGCCCTCCACGCAACTGACGGCTTCTTCACCGATGCCAACGTAAGCGGGCCGGCGGTTGCGTAGCTCCTGGGTCAGGGTCTTCCAGCCCATTTCCAGCGCGGGCGCGTCCAGAATGCTTACTTCGAGATCGAAAATTGAGCTGCGCAACGCCTGAGCCATAGAGGCAAACGCGAGCGGCGGCCAAAAAGCGCTGCCTGGCCCGTTGAACGGCCACAAGGGCCGGGGCGGCCTCAAAAATAGAAATGACTCCTTCATGATTCTGAATAATGGGCGCGCCTGCGGAGCGCGTTCCAGGCGGCCTCCGCGAGGAACGCCAGATTCACGAGCACCAGCAGGGCGTACAGGAGCAAACCCCCAAAGCCCAACCACGAGAGAATTGCGTTTGTGCGCTTGCCGCCCCAAATCACCGCGATTTGCAGAAGCAGGAGGCTTAGAGCCAGCAACGCGAAATAGCTTGCATCTCCAAGCGGCAGGAGCTTCCGCCAGCTTGCCCAGCGGTCAGAAAGCAAAAGCGTGAGGTAGTACACCAGGCCACATGCAAACAGTTGTCCAGTGAGCATGCGAATTTCGCCTGTCTGCACCACTAGGTGATAGCCGAACGGCACCATCAGCAGCAAAAAGATTCCGTGCACCCAAAGCATTCGCGCCGTGGGTTTCGGTTTGCACAAAAGATAAACGAGCAACGCTGGCACAACGCCCACATACAATCCCGTGCATCGCTGGCAGAATGGCAATTCCATGCCGCCGACGACCGAGTTGTGCTGCTGGCCACAGACGAGCGAAAAGATGTCGTGTAACGGTGTCACGCCCTACTCCTGCTTCTGCCCCGCCAGCGCTGGCGCGGGATAGAAGTTCACCCGCCGGTCCGTCCTGCTTAGATCCAGGAGGTAAAGCCCCGGCGGTCCCTGCTTCTTCTCATTTACATTCTCTTTGGGAACCGCGATCAGTCTGCCGTCCGGCGAGAGCGCAATTTGCGCGGCGAACAGATAGCCATCTCCGAACTGCTCTTTTGACCCCTGCTCAATTGGGTCAATCCGGATCCCTTTGCCGTCGACCGACACTTCGACTAGCACGAATTCAGCCGTTTTTGACTTTTCGTCCTGGATGAGCGCGTTGGCAAAAATCGTTTGACCGTCGCGCGACCACTGGAGATTTCCCAATTCGTAGGGTCTCTCCTTTATGCCAACATCCAAAACTCTTTCTATGCCGTTCTTCCCAATCACCACGATCCTTGGAGCCTTGGTACCGTCGCTGTCCTCGGCGATCGCAAACTTTTGAGTTTTGGGATCTACATCGAGCAAGCCTTCAAATCCCGGGATCCCCCTGGCCTCCAATTCTTCTGGCTTTAACTTGAGCGTCGGATGCAGGCTCAAGTCTTTCTGATCCAATTCCCCAAGCTCCCACCCTTGAGGCCTGTTCTCCTGCGGCTTCTTTTCCCCGGTGTCTTTGCTATCCACCGCGACGGGTTTTTCTTCCTCCCAAGATCTCAGATAAAGAACCTTGTCGGCGCCATCATAAAGGAGGCAATCCGTTGCTTCCGGGAACTCTTTTCGCAGTATCTCCCCGGTCTCAAGGTTGAGCCGTACAAAGGCCTTTTCACCTGCCAGAAACAAGGTGTTTCCGACCTGAGGATAAGGAAACGCGGGTATTGAGTCGTCACCGCCGAGTTTCTTCAGCGTGTAGATCTGAGGTGGCTTCTTCGCGTTCCAGGACAGCACCAGAATCTGCAGTTCTTCCTTCCCGTAGATGGTGACCAGTATCTTCTCCCCGTCCTTGGTCCACTGCGGAATTGAGTAACTGGCCTCTGACGAAGTATCGTTTCTCCATTCGAACACCACGCGAGAGCTATGCGTCTTTCGGTCGAATACGACGACGGCAGACTTCCCCGATTTTTCATCCCAGTACGAGTACACGACCCTTTGCCCATCCGGGCTCCATGAAGGCCGACAGGCCAAGATGAACAGGACCAGTCCCGTGATTCCAAGTAAGGTGAGAATGACGTGGGTAAGGTCGGCTTTCATTTGCATGGAACGCGTTTCGTGCGTCAAGAAACACCTCCGCGCTGACGTGAGCGAATCGACCCACAACGGGGCAATTAGGACGCAAGGGAAGAAAGGAGGCCAGCCGATTCGTCACAGCACATCGTGACTTATATCACTTTTGGTCCTTGTCACTTCACCTATCCCAGTGCAATCTAAAGGATATGCGCAAGCGGTCTGGCAAAAAGGCTCAGCGTTTCACTCTTGAGGAACTTGCGAACAGCCTGACGCATGGCTTCGGTCTCGGGCTGAGCGTTGCCGGTTTCGTCGTGCTTGTCGTGCTGGCCATCCTGCGGGGCACAGCGTGGCACATTGTCGCCTGTTCCATTTACGGTGTCACACTCATTTGTCTTTATGCCGCATCCACTCTGTATCATGCGGTGGTCTCGCCACGCGTGAAGCGTGTCCTGAGAATCCTCGACCACGGTGCGATCTATTTGCTGATCGCCGGCACGTACACACCGTTCCTTCTTTTGAATTTGCGCGGACCGTGGGGATGGTCCCTTTTCGGGGTGGTTTGGGGGCTTGCGATCGCGGGAATCGTTTTTAAAGTCTGGTTCGTGGGGCATTTTGAGTTTCTGTCTACGGCGGTATACATCGCGATGGGCTGGCTCGTGATCATCGCCGCAAAACCGGTGCTGGCCCACATTCCGGGAGTTACGCTCCTCCTGCTGCTGACAGGAGGCATCTTCTACTCGACGGGCGTCATCTTCTTCGCCTGGAAGCGACTGCCGTACAGTCACGCCGTCTGGCACGTCTTCGTCATTGCGGGAAGCACCTGCCACTATTTCGCGGTGCTCCGTTCCGTTCTCCCGGCTCGCGCGTGAGCCAGCGACCTGTCGTGTCTGAAATTCCTTTGTTAGCTGACGATAAAGTGTAGGATGGAGCCCCGTGTTCGCAAGCATTCAGGAGGCTTCGATGAAAACGATCCTCATTCTTGGGCTTGTCCTCTGCTCTTCCGCGTTACTGCTTGCACAAAAGTCCTCGGAGCCCTCTGCGCCTCCGGTCGAGCAGGAGCCACACCATCACACTGTGCTCAAAAACGATTCCGTGCTCGTGATGCACATGACTCTCCCCGAGGGCGAGCGGACGTTCTACCACACACATTCTTACGATCGCTTGGCCATCATTCTGACCGGCGGCCCCATTACGCAGCAGAAACCGAACGAGCCGGAAAGCGGCCCCAATGCGGTCAAGCCCGGCGACCTGCTCGTCTCGACGATGGGTGCCGAGCCTTTCGTGCATCGCGTTCACAACGCCGGCACGGGCCTCCTGGAGCTGATTGACATCGAGCTGCTGAAGCGACCCCAGCAGCCGTCCAGCACGGCCGCTGCGCCCGTCGCCGCTGAAAACCCCAGCGCACGCATGTACAAGTGGGTGCTCGCGCCGGGGGCGAGCTCGCCGATGCACACGCACGAACGTCCGTACTTGATTGTCGCGGTCGGCAAGATGACTTTGAAAATGAGCTCGCCAGACGGACAATCGAGTTCGCACGAGGTTCAGAGCGGAGATTTTCACTGGTTGGACACGAAGGTTACTCATTCGCTTACGAACGCCGGCACAGGCGAAGGGCAGATTATCGAGGTGGAGCTGAAATAGCGGCTTCAGACGTGACTCGCGGGAAGCGCCTGAGCCTCAGAGCCTCACCTGAACTGCGACCTGCTTTCCACTTTTCCTGGATTTGCAGAGTTCCTTCTGCGGCTAGGAGTGAAAACTTATGACTTACGAGAATGAGGGTGTATCATTCCCGCGTTCGCAATACGCGAGGTGAGTCTTGACTAAAAAGTCCAGCTTCGTTCTCTCCGGGATTCTCACTGGATTAGTTCTCTTCGCCGGCTTCGGCATCGCCCAACACCCCCGCTACGACTTCATCATTTCCGGCGCGCACATTGTCGACGGCACCGGCGCACCCTGGGTGGAGGGTGACATCGGCATTGTGGGCGACCGCATTGCGGAAATCGGCGATCTGAGCAAGGCCTCCGCAACGAAACGGCTGAATGCCGCGGGACTCGTGGTTTCGCCGGGGTTTATCGACGTGCAGGGGCAATCCGAATTCAACGTGCTCGTTGACAATCGCGTGGCGAGCAAGATTACGCAGGGCGTCACTACGGAGATCACGGGCGAAGGCTCTTCGATCGCTCCTATCAACGACCGGATGCGCAAGGAGGGGGAGGATGTCGCGAAGAAATACGACGTGAGACTCGATTGGCTTTCGCTCGCCGAGTATTTCAACCACTTCGAGCGCACCAAATCGGGGGTCAATCTGGGCACGTTCGTCGGCGCCGGCGGAATTCGCAACTATGTGATGGGCACGGTCAATCGTCCAGCCAGCTCGGACGAAATCGAGCAGATGCGGCTTCTGATTGCTCAAGCCATGAAAGACGGCGCTTTTGGCGTGAGCACCGCGCTGGAGTACGTCCCGGACACTTTCGCATCTACCGATGAAATTGTTGAACTCGCCAAGGTCGCACGCGAGTTCGGTGGGGTCTATTTCACGCACCAACGTTCCGAATCCGATCGCATCTTCGAATCCCTGGACGAAGTGTTCTCCATCTCAGAGCGTGCGAAGATTTCGACCACGATATGGCACCTTAAGGCCGCCTACAGCGAGAATTGGGGCAGAATGCCCGAGGTGCTGCGCCGAATCGAAGAGGCTCGAGCCCGAGGCATTGACGTTGCCGCGAGCGTTTATCCCTACACGCGCGCGTCCAATGGATTGATCGCCAATTTTCCCCCCTGGGTTTCGGAGGGCGGAACCGATAAGATGATCGCGCGGCTGAAGGATCCTGCTCAGCGCGAGCGGATTAAGAAAGAGATGGAAGATCCCGCCGGCACTTGGGAAAACGAGTGGCGCGGCTCGGGTGGCCCCTCCGGCATTCTCCTCATCCAGGTCCTGAACCCAGATCTCGTGAAGTACGAGGGCATGACGCTCGAGGAAGTCGGCCGTCAGATGAATAAAGATCCCAGAGACGCCGCCATGGACATCGCCATCGCCGATCGAGGGAGAAGCGCGGTGGTCATTTCCATCATGGATGAAGCCGACGTGCGCGCAGCAGTCTCACATCCAATCATCACCTTTGGTTCTGACTCCGAAGCGCAAGCCGAGGAAGGTCCTCTCAGCAAGTCCAAGGCTCATCCCCGCGCTTTTGGCACTTTCCCTCGTGTTCTCGGACAGTATGTTCGCGAGCAACACACAATGCGGTTGGAGGATGCGGTGCGCAAGATGACTTCACTGGCTGCCAGCCGCGTCGGGGTGATGGACCGCGGGGTTTTGCGTCCGGGGATGTTCGCCGATATCGCATTATTCGACCCGAGGGCCATCAAGGACGTGGCCACCTACAATGACCCACTTCACTACTCTCAAGGAATCCGGTTTGTGTTTGTGAACGGCAGGCCGGTGATTTGGGAGGGTTCCATCACCGAGGAGCGCCCCGGCCGCGCCCTGCGTGGCCCGGGGTATAGACCAGCCCCCTGAGCCTCAGTGCTTGGCGGCTTCTTCCATCCAGCGACGGATAATGTATTCGTACTTGGGTTCCACATCGAGGAAGGCCACGCCTGCACCTACGTTCTCGGTGGAATAGATGACCCGTGCTTTGGACATAAAGGTCAAGTCGCCGGCAAAAATCTTGAGCAAGATGATGGTGCCCGCGGGAAACGGATTCATCATGTCCAGGTAGCAGCCGTGCAAGCTGAGCTCGCTGACACGCGAAGCCACGCGGACATCGGACTGCTCTTCGTAGAGCTCC
Organism: Candidatus Limnocylindrales bacterium; assembly: GCA_035623175.1. GTDB lineage: Bacteria > Acidobacteriota > Terriglobia > Acidiferrales > UBA7541 > Acidiferrum. Next base: position 14,037 of record DASPTY010000041.1, read on the forward strand.
GCGCTAGCGATAAAGATGTACCTGGGTGTGCGGCGCCTCTCCCGTTCCATACGGCCTCCGGTCGGCTGTGCAGGTCTTCCCTTCATCCTAATGCAAAGCGGCGTCCGGGACCGCAAATTTCAGGCGCTTGTAACATTTTCAAAACTAGTGCTGCGCGAGCCTGCGGCTGGCCGCATCCTATCCGCTTACGTTACAATTCCCATTTTGCTCCCGTAGTCGGGAATTGTCTTGAGGTGACTGGATGAGTGGTCTGCGGCGTACCATTCTGCTCGGCTGTCCTTACTGGTTGAATCGCATCTTTACCCTAGTCCTTGTTGTGGCCGCGGTTTCGGGGAGCTTTGCTGTCCTCCCGGTCGGCGCCCAACAACGCCGCGAGCGCGAGCCCAATTCCGCTTACGCGGAACGCCGCGCCAAGCTCGCCGCGAACATTGACGGCCCCATCGTCCTTCTCGGCTACACGGGCCGGGAAGAGGAGTCGCAGACGTATGTCTTCTCGCAGGAAGAGAATTTCTACTACCTCACGGGCCACAACGAAGAAGAAGCGGCCTTGGTCCTGCTTCCACCGACAGACAGCAAAGCCAAGAGGGACAGTTTAGAGGGGCCGCGCGAGATACTTTTCCTTCCTCCTAAAGACCCGCGGAAGGAAAAGTGGCGTGGGACGCTCATGTCGCCCAGCGATCCGGGGATCGAGTCGCGGACCGGGTTTGCCATGGTGAGACCCTTGCCTGAATTGCGCGCGACGGTAGAGCGGCTAGCGCGGGTTTACTCGACGTTTTATACCGTCCTCCCCTTTCAAAAGGAGAATGGGGGCTACCCGCACGAGAAGGAAACGGTGGATTGGCTGAAAGTGGCTGCCCCCGAAGCGAGTGTGAAAGACATTCGTTCAAGCCTGGCGGAATTGCGCATGGTCAAATCGCCGACGGAGCTTACTCTTGTGCGCCAGGCCATCGGCCTCTCGGTCGAGGCCCAGCTCGAGGCCATGAAAATGATGCGCCCCGGCTTATGGGAGTATCAGGTGGCCGCAAAAATGGTGGAGACCCACGCCATGGGCGGATCAGAAGCAGAAGCCTATGCACCGATCGTCGGCGCGGGCCCGAACTCCACCGCGCTGCATTACGACAAGCTCTCCCGCAAGATTGAGAATGGCGACGTTGTGGTCCTCGACGTTGGCGCGCAGTATTCCGGTTATGCCGCGGACATCACGCGCACACTACCCGCCAGCGGAAAATTCACCCAGCGCCAGCGTGAAATCTATGAGATTGTTTTGGGCGCACAGGAGGCAGCCATACGGGCCACCAAGCCTGGCATGGATGTGTGCGCTAAAGGTGATAAGAGCATCTATAGAATCGCTTACGATTACATCAACTCGCACGGTAAGGATCTGCACGGAAAGCCCCTCGGCACGTATTTCATCCACGGCCTGAGCCATAATATCGGCTTGAATGTCCACGATCCTCCCCACGATCTTTGCAGGCCTTTAACCCCCGGCATGGTCATCACGGTGGAGCCCGGTATTTACATCCCCGAGGAAAATCTTGGCGTGCGCATCGAAGACGACGTGCTCGTTACCGAAAACGGTTATGAACTGCTCAGCCGCGAGCTGCCCCGCAATGTCGAGGAAATCGAAAGAATCATGGCAGAAGCAGCCGCGAAACGCGTGGAAGTAACGAAATAGCAAACAACTTCAATTCGCAACAACAAACGCGTCTAGAATGGAACTGACTAGGTGCATGTTGGGCTCAACGGGAGAAGCTCGCGTTGGGTGAAGCGCGCAGAGTGGATAGGTCCACAATGGCACTGTGGGTGAAGTCAAAAAGGGGGATACCGATTACGATGCGAAGGATCATCTATGGCGTTGTTCCTATTCTTCTTGCCGTTGGCGCGAATGCCCAGGTGCCCCCGGTCCGGACCGGCACGACCGAGGTTCTGGTTGACATGGTCGTGCGCGACAAGAAGTCGAAGATTGTCCGGGACGTCAGACCGGAAGAGATCCAAGTGCTCGAGGACGGGGTTCCGCAGACAATCCGACACTTCGAGCTGTTTGAAGGCCAGGAGACTGGAGACAATGCCGGGCCGGCGTCTGCGGTGCCCTCCACGTCAGCACTTGCCCCGGTTCTTCCCGCCCAGGCTCCAGTGGTGAGAACCCTCCGCGAAGCGACGATCGTCTCTGTCGTTGTAGGTAGCCTCAACCCCGAAGGGCGGAAGTCTGCGCGGGATGCGGTGAATGACTTCATTCAAAACGAGCTGCGTCCCAACACCTACGTGGGCATTTTTGCGTGGACGTACACCGGGATGCGCTCGGTGCAGTGGTACACCAACGATGGAGCGCGCATTTCAGACGCCATGGAAAGAGTGGTGAGATGGACGGGGATGCGGAACATCAGGGATCCTGACATCCTGTCCGATACGGTGGAAAACGCGACGGCAGGACCCGTTACGGGAGTAGCTGCAGACATCGCGATGGTTATGGAGACGCATTGGATGGCGGAGTATTTAGATACCTACGATGCGAGTATGCGCGAACTCCTGGCGATTCGCGAATTGGTTCAAGCGCAGGCCCAACTTCCCGGCAGAAAGCTAATGATCCTGTTTGCAGGCGGACTGAAAGTACATCCGGATACCATCGAAGTGCTGAACAGTTCGATTAGTGCGGCCAATCGCTCGAATGTAACCATTTACTCGGTGGATACGATTCGCGATGCAGGCCAGAATCTGGCGGCCGGCCGGCGTTTGCTCGCGGGCGCTGCCCAAGCGAGCATGGCGCAGCAGATGGCGGGAGCGAACGGCGGGAACAGGGCCGTCACTCCCGGCCAAGTTATGGCATTCGATAACGCCGATAGGTCGATCCGGGCGGACGACCGCGGCAATATGCGCGACCTGGCGGAATCCACGGGCGGCGCGTTGTTGCCCGTGCAAGACCTGCGCGAACCATTTCACCGGGCCATGGAAGAGGCTCGCACGCACTACGAATTGACTTACCTTCCCACAAGATCCGAAAACGACGGCCGTTTCCGAAAGATCGAAGTGAAGGTGGCACGGCCGGGTGTGAAGGTATTCGCGCGCAGTGGATACTATGCACTTCCCCTCTTGCGAGGGGAGGAAATATACCCGTTCGAAATGGCGACGTTGCAAGCCATCAATGCGACCCCGGCGCCGCAGCAGCTCGCTTTTCACTCGAATGTGTTCCGGTTCCGCCCTGGTTCGCAGCGAAGCCAGCTCGCATTCGCTTGTGAGATTCCAGTCCGCGGCCTTTCGGTCGCTGAAGACAAGGATTGGGTCAAGGTACACGTTTCGATCACCGCCCTCGTCAAAGATGCCCAGGGCCAGGTGGTGGACAAGCTCAGCAAAGACCTTCCGTATGGCGTGCCGCGCGCCAAAGCCGACGAATTGCGGCACGGCGTAGTCAGCTTCACCACGCCTTTTCGTCTGCCTCCCGGACGCTATTCGCTGGAAATCGCGGCGGTGGACCGAGACACCGCGCATGCAGGCGTGCGCCGCTCCGTGCTCGTCGTGCCGCCTGCGCCCGATGGCTTGGCGGTGAGCGCTCTCGTGCTAGTGCGGCGCGTCGACCCCGCTGAAGAACCGCACGGCACAGCTGACCCGCTGCTGGTGCGAGGTGGCAGGGTAACGCCCGAAGTGTCCGGGGTGGTCGATCCGGCCCTCGCTGGAGACGTGATGTTCTACGCCGTCGCGTACCCGCCCTTGCCAGTTCAGAAGCCGGTGCGCGCCGCTTTAGAGATACTTCGCGACGGCCAGCCGGTCGTGAGGTCGGCGGAGAGCGAGGTGGCCGTCGAGGCCAACTCCGCGGCGCCTTTCCTAGCGAGCCTACCTCGCGCAAAGCTCCAGCTTGGAAACTATGATGTCATTCTTACATTCCACTACGGAGACCAGTCGGCGCAAAGCCGAACCGCCTTTGTGGTGGAAAATGGCGAGGCTGCCGTGAAGCCGACTCAATGAAGGGGAACGCATGTACATACGGGCTAAGAGAAGTGTTTCTGCGTCCCAATGCTCGCTCATGTCGCGACGCGGCAAGCACCGGTCCTTTGACCGCTTCCGGAAAGGGATTTGAGGCGGCATTCCTAGATTAGGATGGGATCAGCAGAATTGAATTCAGCGATTGTGTAAATGAAGTCTCCGAGCACATTCGAAGAGAACTCGCGGCGTTTAATTCAATTTCCGATCTGGCGCCGTATTCCGCCGAGCCAATTCCGCCGCGAGATTGACCGTTCCTGGACAGCGCGTTTATACTGAGTTTCTGCGCTGGGATGGTCATTTATCCCTGCGTGCCTCGTGTCATTCCACGCGTCGCTCCACCGGGTCGTCGTCTGGAATTTCCGAAATGCATCTCACTTTGACAGGGAGATCACGGCTCGAAGCGGCCGCGCACAGTTATGAGCAGCGTTAAAGCCACACTTCTTCGCCCCGGCATGGTCATCCAGCACGAGGGCGATCTCTACTCGATCCACAGCACGGAGCACCGCACGCCCGGAAACAAGCGGGGATCGATGCAGACGCGCATGAAGAATCTGCGAACCGGAGCCATCATTGACTACCGGTTTCGCGCAGAGGAATTTGTTGACCGCGCGATTCTGGACGAGGTGGAGTTCGAATACCTCTACACCGAGGGTGACGATTTCCACTTCATGAACACGGAGTCCTACGAGCAGATGCACATGACGCGAGAGGAACTCGGCGAGACCGTGTACTACCTGATCCCGAACACAATCGTCAAAATCGAGTTCCACGACAGCAAGGCCATCGGCGTGAGCATACCCGACACGATGGACCTGAAGGTCGTGCAGACGGAGCCGACGCTGCAGAAGGCCACCGCCAGCGCGGTGATGAAGCCGGCGACTCTGGAAACGGGGCTGGTGGTTAACGTTCCGCCGTTTGTCAACGAAGGGGACAAGATTCGCGTGGATACGTCGGAAGCGCGGTACGTGCAGCGCGTGGAATAGTCGAGCTTGGTTAGTCTTCCCGAGAGCCGTCTCTGGACGAGGGACCTGTCATAAGTTTTCAAAATGGAAAAGCAGAGAGATTCCTCGCTCCGCTCGGAATGACGTTTCAGCGGGCAGTGGGACAACCTGTCGAATTTACGCTTTGTTGGCCACGCCACGCTCGCCGGCCGGGTGAGCTCCGAAGACACGCTCAAACAATTTATCAACTTGGCGCAGTTGGCGGTTCAGGTCAAACGTGTACTCGAGTTCCTTGGCGCTCATGTATTTCGTGATGCGGGGGTCGTTCGCCACGCCCTCGCGGAAGCTACTTTCGGATTCCCACGCAGCCATAGCGTTTTCCTGGACCACTTTGTAAGCCTCGTCTCGCGGCATTCCTTTTTCCACCAAATCCAGAAGCAATTGCCCGGAGTAGACGAGGCCTTTTGTGGATTCCAGGTTGCGCAGCATGCGTTCCGGAAAGACGCGCATCTGGCTGACAATGGCGGTCATTTTGGCAAGCATGTAATCGATCAAAATGGTGGAATCTGGCAGGATGACGCGTTCGACCGAGGAATGGGAGATGTCGCGCTCGTGCCACAAGGCGACGTTTTCGTAGGCGGCCATCATGTTGCTGCGGAGGAGCCGCGCCAGGCCGCACATTTGCTCACATGTAACGGGATTCCGCTTGTGCGGCATAGCGGAGCTGCCGCGCTGTTCTCCGCCGAAGTGCTCTTCTGCTTCGCGCACTTCTGTCCGCTGCAAATGCCGGATCTCAAGAGCGATTTTTTCGAGCGTCGCGGCAATCAGCGCAAGCGTGCTCAGGTAGTGAGCGTGTCGGTCACGCTGGATCACCTGTGAAGCCACGGGCGTCACTTGCAGTCCTAACCGTTCGCAAATCTTCTCTTCAATCTCGGGCCCTAAGTGTGCGGCGTTACCGACGGCGCCGGAAATCTTCCCGAAGGCAATTCCCTGTGCGGCTTCGCGGAACCGGGCAATATTTCTTTGGTTTTCCGCAAACCAGTTGGCAATCTTCAGCCCGAAAGTGATGGGTTCGGCGTGCACGCCATGAGTCCGGCCGATCTGTGGCGTGTGCTGAAATTCGTGGGCGCGCATGTCCAGCACTTCGCCGAAGAGAATGAGGTCGCGCTCAATGATGTGCGAAGCGTCGCGGAGGAGCAGCGCCTGCGCGGTGTCAACAACATCATTGGAAGTCAGCCCGTAATGCAGCCAGCGGGCCGCGCCCGGATCGCCGACGCTCTCGCTCACCGCCATGGTGAACGCAATCACGTCATGTTTGACCCGCGCTTCCAGCTCGTTAATTCGCGCCGCATCAACTTTGGCGCGAGAGCGCAGCACCGCCACCGCGCCGTGAGGAATCTGGCCGGCTTCCGCCAGGGTTTCGGCCGCGGCCAGCTCGACGTCCAGCCACTTTTGGAAGCGGTTGGCGTCGCTCCAGACCCTGCCCATCTCTTCTCGCGTGTATCGTGGAATCACGTAAGTATCTCCAGGGCCACCATTTGTAATGATACGGTATTTCGGTAGGAGGGCGACAGGTGCCTCGGGCAGACCTAACCGCAAGGGGCAAAACCTGTCTAATCGTGAGGATGAACGAAATCGCCGAGAGGCCCGGGGCCGAAATGGTCAGCGACGCCATCGCGGTCGAGCGTACGTTGGCTGGGGACCGCGAAGCGTACCGTGTCCTCGTCGAGCGACACAGCCGAAACGTCTACCGGTTGGCGTACCGCATGAGCGGTAATCCATACGATGCGGAGGAAGTGGTGCAGGAGGCATTCTTGAGGGCTTACCAGAAGCTACGGCAGTTCGCGGGAAACGCCAATTTCGGAACCTGGGTCTATCGAATCGCCGCGAACTACGCCATCGACCGGATGCGCCAACGAGGCAGCGAAGACTCGCGCCGCCAGCAGCCAAATCGTTCCCGCCAGGAAGGCTTGGAGGTGGATCCTGTGGCAATCGTGCCTGATCCGGCTCCTTCTCCCGAGCGGCTGGCGGAAAGCGCGCAACTTGCCTTGCGGATGAAAGAGGCGCTGGATTCGCTCACTCCAGCGGAACGCACCGCGATTGTGATGAGGCATTGGCAAGGCTGCGCTATCGAGGAGATTGCCGCGGTGTTGAAGTCCAACTCCAACGCGACGAAGAACACCGTTTTCCGCGCCGTGTCCAAGCTGCGCAGAGCGCTGGAACCATTTTCCGCGGGGCGCCCGGCCGCTCGGGCAATGGGGACAGAATCATGAAACACCCGACGGAAGAACAACTCGTGGCTTTCCGGGACGGGGAACCCAGTGGGCGCGACGCTATCGCGGCGCACGTTGTCGAATGTCAGGAATGCAGAGAAGAACTTCTGCGCATCGAGGCGGTCTTCAAGGCACTCGACGCGATGCCCGTGCCCGAACCGGACGAGGACTACGAGCGTCGCGTGTGGCAGCGGCTTTCGCCGAAGTTGCCGGAGAAGCGGACAAGGTGGTGGGAAGGATTGTTTGAATCGCGGAGACTTGTGGCTGTCGGAGCTGTGGCGGCGCTGATCGTGATCGCGTTTATCGTGGGGCGG
>DASPTY010000042.1:0-3394 GCA_035623175.1 Candidatus Limnocylindrales bacterium
ACCGCGCAACTCGTCGAATCGAACACGGGCCATACGATTTGGGCGCAGCGCTTCGACCGGGAAATGGCCGACGTGTTCGAGGTGCAGGACGAAATCGCAAGGAGCATCGCGCAGGCCTTTCGCATCAACCTTTCACCGCAAGAAGAGAAGAAAATCGCGTCCAAGCCGACCGAGAATTCCGTCGCGTACGACTACTACTTGCGAGGCCGGAGTTACGCGCGGCGCGAGAGTCTTGAATTTGCGCTGCAGATGTACGAGCAGGCGGTCAAGCTCGATCCCAATTTCGCGCTTGCGCATGCCGGGATTGCTTACATCTGCGGCATCATTCACGAAATCCGCGAGCACAACCCCAAATGGGTGGAACGCGGCGAGGCGGCCTGCCAGCGCGCACTGGAACTCGATCCCAATCTCGCGGAGGCGCTCGTCGCTCGCGCCCGCGTGCTTTATTCCCAGCGCAAGCATGAGGAGGCCATCGCGCTCGCGCGCCGCGCCATCGCGCTCAAGCCGGACTGCGAAGGCGCGTACAACGTTCTTGGCCGTGCGTATTTTGCCTCCGGGCATTTTCAGGAAGCCGCCGACCTCGTTGAAAAAGCCGTGGAAGCTAACGGCGACGATTACAACGTTTACACTCCTTTTCTGAATTCGCTCGAGCGCCTGGGCCGATTCGAGGAGCTCAAGCGCTTTCGCGAGACGGAAATTCAGCTATTGGAGCGCCAGCTCGAGCTCGTGCCCGAAGACGTTCGCGCGCGCAGCCTCCTTGCGGCCGATTACGCCAACACGGACCGCGCCGACGACGCCATCCGGCACATTGACATGACCGTCGCGCTGCGGCCGAACGACTCCAACATTCTTTACAACGCCGCGTGTACTTATTGTCTCCTCGGAAAAAAAGCGGAGGCGCTCGACCTGATTCGACGCGCGCTTGCCAGCGGCTACAGCAATTTCGATTGGCCGCACCAGGATCCCGACCTCGAACCGCTTCACGCCGACCCGGAGTTCCTAAAGCTTTTCCCTCCAAAGAGTAAGCAATAGTCTCGCCCTTGTGACGCAGGCCACAAGTGGCCCTCTCCTGCCCTGCTATTCTGTTGTGTTGAAATGACTCTCCGCGGTCTTCGCTCTCGCGGAGTTCATCGTCTTCTCCGCTGCGATGAGCACAATCGCACAAGCCGACGCCGAGTTTCACGCGATCTATCGTCCCACTATAAATCCCTGGATCATCGCGTTCACGGTCATGCTGTCCACGTTCATGGAGGTGCTCGACACCAGCATTGCCAACGTCGCGCTCCCGCACATCGCCGGCAGCCTCTCCGCGGGAGTCGATGAGAGCACCTGGGTCCTGACCTCGTATCTCGTTTCCAACGCAATTGTTCTGCCGCTGACGGGCTGGTTCTCAAAATTGTTCGGGCGAAAAAATTTCTACATGTTTTGCGTCGGAACGTTCATCGTCAGCTCGTTCTTTTGCGGCATCGCGCCGAGTTTGCCGCTGCTGGTCTTGTTCCGGGTGTTGCAAGGCGCGGGCGGCGGCGGCTTGCAGCCCGTTTCGCAGGCCATTCTCGTGGAGAGTTTCCCGCGCGAGAAAACGGGAATGGCGATGGCGGTTTACGGCATGGGCGTTGTCGTGGCGCCAATTATCGGGCCAACGCTCGGCGGCTGGATCACGGACAACTATTCGTGGCGGTGGATTTTCTTCATCAATATCCCTGTCGGACTGCTCTCGATCTTCCTTACTTCCGCGCTGATCGCCGACCCGCCGCACATCGCTAACTTTCGGAACAGCAATGGCGAGCGCGTGCGGATTGATTACATCGGGCTCGGCTTGCTCAGCGTCGGCCTTGGCTTTCTCCAGGTGGTGCTCGATAAGGGCCAGCGCGACGATTGGTTCGGGTCACCGTTCATTGTTTGGTCCGCAGTCATCTGTGTTGTTGGGCTGGTCGGCGCGATTATTTGGGAGTTGCGGCAGAAAGATCCTGTCGTCGAGCTGCACTTGTTCAAGGACAGAAATTACGCCACCGCCACGTTTCTCATGTTTCTGCTCGGCGTGGTCCTGTATGGCACCACTGTCTTGCTTCCCGTCATGCTGCAGACGCTGGTCGGATATACAGCGCAACTCAGCGGGTTTGTGCTCTCTCCCGGCGCGATCATTACCCTTGTGTCGCTTCCGCTGGTCGGGAAGTTGCTCACGCACTATCAGCCGCGGTGGCTCGTGATCATCGGCTTGCTCATTTTGTCGTTTGGCACGTTCCAACTTGCCTATCTCAATCTCACCACGAGTTTCTGGACGTATGTGTATGTGTGGATGTATTCGCGCGGCGGGCTGGCGTTTCTGTTCGTTCCGATCAATGTGGTGGCGTTCTCCTACGTCCCAAAGGAGCGGATGAATAACGCGACCGGGCTCATCAATCTCGCGCGCAACATTGGCGGCAGCGTGGGCATCTCGCTGGTCACCACGTTGCAGGCGCGGCTCGCGCAGATGCATCAGGTCAACCTCTCTACCAACATGACCGCGCTTAATCCGCGTTACCTCGCCGCCGTGCAAGGCATCATGGCCAACTTGCGCGCACATGGTTCGGATGCCGCAACGGCGCTGCAGCGAGCGCACACGATCCTGTATTATGAGCTTGTGCGCCAGGCCAACATGCTTGCCTTCATTGATGTGTTCTGGATCCTCGGGGGCGTTTGCCTGGGCATGATTCCGTTAATGTTCCTCATCAAATCCACGCCGCGGCAGCACGGGCCGGTCTCCGCGCATTAGGCTGGGTGACTCGCGTCACAGACCGCGCCCGCCGAGCAAGGTCAAATGTGCCGAGCGACGTCTGCGGAGGGGAGCGAACGTGGAACCAATCTACAAGCTAAGCCGTCGCAAGTTCCTGCAAGCCGCCACAGCCGCAGCGGCAGCGGTGGGCTCCGGTGTGGGCTGTGGCGGCAAGGGAACGCCGTGGCGATTTCTGAGCGTGGACGAAGCGCGCACGCTGGCGGCGATGTGCGACCAGATCATTCCTGCCGATGAAGATCCCGGCGCAGCGTGGGCAGGATGCGTGAACTACATTGACCGGCAATTGTGCGGGCCGCTGAAGCGTTTGCGAGAAGCCTATCGCAGCGGAATTGCCGCCGTGAACCAGAGCAGCCGGAAGCTTTACGGGGCGGAGTTTGCCGAGCTGGTTGCCGCGAAGCAGATCGAATTTCTCACCATGATGGAAGAAGGGCGAGCGGCGGGTGAGGAGTGGAGGCAGGTTTCGTCGCGAGGGTTCTTTGGGATGGTCGTGGAGCAGACGATGCAGGGGTTTTATGGAGATCCGCGGCATGGAGGAAATCGCGACACCGTGAGCTGGAAGATGCTGGGGATTCCGTACCCGCCGATCCGCGGGCGGATGAAATAGAAAGTGGTGCGCAAACC
>DASPTY010000043.1:0-3328 GCA_035623175.1 Candidatus Limnocylindrales bacterium
AGCATTTCTGCGAGAGGCACCAGCGCCTTGACGATGACGTTGTGCCCACGCGACTCGCTGCCTTCAATCCGGCCGCGGCGGGAACTAAGGTCGCCCATCAAGTCACCAGAGAACTGGTCCGGCGCATAAACTTCCACGCGCATGACGGGTTCGAGAAGTGCCGGGCGGGCTTGCTTCATGGCTTCTTTGAACGCAAGCGAGCCGGCAATCTTGAACGCGATGTCTGACGAATCGACGTCGTGATACTTGCCGTCGTACAGGATGGCGCGGAAGTCCGTCATCGGGAAACCCGCAAGGTAGCCGCGCGCAGCCGCGTCGCGAATTCCCTTTTCGACGGATGGGATCCAGTTCTTCGGAATCGCGCCGCCGAAAATGTCGTCTACAAATTCAATGCCCTTGCTGCGTTCGATGGGCTCGAACTTGACGCGGCAAACGCCGAACTGGCCGTGGCCGCCGGACTGTTTCTTGTGCTTGCCTTCGGCGTCGGCTTTACCGCGGATGGTTTCCCGGTATGGCACCTTGGGCGGCTTCAGTGTGAGGTTGACGTTGTAGCGCTTCTGCAGTTTCGCCACCACCACTTCGACGTGCTGCTGGCCGTTTCCCGCAAGAATAAATTCCTTCGTCTGCGGGTCACGCGAGAAGCGCAGCGCGGGATCCTCTTCCATAATCTTGTGAATGGCCACGCCGATCTTGTCTTCGTCCGCGCGGGATTTCGGCTCGATGGCGAAAGTGATGGAAGGCTCAGGAAGCTGCGCAGGCTGGTAGAAAATCGGCGCGTTCTTGTCGCCCAGCGAGTCGCCAGTAACGGTTTCCTTCAGCTTGGCAATGGCTCCGATGTCGCCGGAGTGAAGCTCTTGAACTTCGGTAAGCTGCTTGCCCTGCACGAGCATGACGTGCTGCAAGCGCTCCGGAGTGTTGCGATTGAAATTCAGAAGTGTCGCATCATTCTTGAGGATGCCACTCTTCACCTTGAAATAGTTGATGCGGCCGGCGAAAGGATCAGCGAGCGTTTTGAAGACAAAGATCGACACTGGCTGCGCGTCGTCGTACTTGCGGTCGATACGGTCGCCCTTGCCACCGGGTTCTTTATATCCGACCTGGGCGTGTTCGTCGGGATGCGGGAACACGTCCGCGAGAAACGTAAGCAGGCTGGCATTGCCGACGTTGCGCGTCGAGGAGATCATCAGCACGGGCACGATTTTTTCCGCGACAACCGCTTTCCGCACCGCCGGAATCAAATCCTGGATCGGGATGGTGCCTTCGCGGAAAAACTCCTCCATCATCTCGTCGTCGCCTTCGGCGATCATCTCGACGAGCTTCTCGTGCGCTTCTTCCGCTTCATCCTTCAATGCGTCCGGAATATTTTCGATTGTGGCCTTCCCGTCTCCGTCGGGAGTGTAGAGGTGGGCCTTCATGGAGACGAGATCGATCACGCCACGGAACCCTTTTTCGCTGCCGATGGGCATCTGCAGCGCGACAACATGGCGGCCGAAGAGCTCGGTGAGCGATTCCATGCAGCGCTCGAAGCTGGAGAGCTCGCGGTCCATCCAGGTGAGGACGAAAGCGCGGGGAATGTCGTATTCGGCGCAATAGTCCCAGACTCTTTCGGTGGTGACCTGCGCGCCGACGTGGGCGTCCACGGTGATGAGCGCAGCATCGGCGGCGATGAGAGAAGCTTTGGTTTCGGTGATGAAGGTGGAATAGCCGGGGAGGTCGAGGAAGTTAATCTTGACGTTCTGATTTCCGCAAAGCGTGCAGGGCCACTCCGCTTGAGCGAGGCCGGTTTGGATCGAGATTTTTCGCGCGATTTCTTCGTCGTCCCAGTCGGTGGTGGTGGTGCCCTCCGCAACTTTGCCAAAGCGCTGGGTGGCTCCGGCGGCGAACAGTAACGACGACACCAGTTGCGTCTTTCCGGTGCCGCCGTGACCTACAATGCCAACGTTTCTGATGTCCTTCGTGGGATAAATTTTCATCACAGACCTCCGCTTAGGTGTGCCTCACAAGGTCACCGGGCGACGGTCCGCCGACAAAAAAGCAGGCGCGGGCCTGCGCCTGGCGAAGTTGTTGGTGTGAAAGGAGAGCGTGGCCCTGCCTGGGTCCCGGAGCGCGGGGCGAAGGAGAATCGAATAAATCCCTGGTCCGCTCTTCTTAACTTGCCGATGCTAACACAGGGCATCTGGCGCGGCAATGGAGCCACGTCACACACCTTCGCGCGGTTGGGGACGTATAATTTTGCGTTTGCACTCAGGCGGAGAGAGGCTTGCCACTCCGGCTGCTTCCCGCAGTCCGCGCGATAGGAATATTTTATGAAATCACGGAACGTGCAGGCAGCTTGGAAGTTCGCGGCGATGCTTTCCATTTGCCTTTTGGTTTTCGGCGGGAAGGTCTTCGGCGAGGAGGAGCACGGACCGCAGCCCCTCGCCATTGGAGCGAAGGCGCCCGACTTTTGCCTACCGGGCATCGATGGAAAGACACATTGCCTGGCGGAATATGCCGACAGCAAAGTCCTCGTCATCATATTCACCTGCAATCATTGCCCCACGGCGCAGTTGTATGAATCGCGCATCAAGCAAATCGCTGCCGATTATCGCGACCGCGGCGTAGTGGTCGTGGCCATCGAGCCGAACAGTCCGAAAGCGGTGCGCCTGGACGAAATGGGCTACACCGACGTGGGCGACTCGTTCGAGGAGATGAAAATCCGCGCCGCGTACCGCAAGTTCAACTTCCCCTACCTTTACGACGGTGAAACGCAGAGCGTTACCCAAGCTTATGGCCCCGCGGCGACGCCTCACGTTTTCATTTTTGATGCCGCGCGCAAGCTGCGCTATCAGGGGCGTGTGGACAACAATCCTCGCGAGCCGCTGGTGACTCGTGGCGACGCACGCATCGCCATTGACGCGCTCCTGGCAGGAAAGGAAGTGGAGCTGACGAAGACTCCTTCGGTGGGGTGTTCGACAAAGTGGCTTTACAAGGAAGAAGGCCGCAAAGAGGAACTGGCGGAGATCGAGAGCAAACCGGCGGACGTCAAGCCAGTAAGCGCCGATGAGTTGAAGGCGCTGCGCAAGAACGGGACCGGAAAGTTGATGCTGGTGAACTTCTGGGCGACTTGGTGCGCTCCGTGCGTCCAGGAGATGCCGGAATTGCAGACGATGTATCGCATGTACGGGCACCGCGCGTTTGAAGTGGTGACCGTGAGTATCAACTATCCGGACGAGAAGCAAGGAGTGCTCAAACGACTGAACGAGTTGCATGCGACTACGCGGAATTTCTTGCTCGGCTCGACGGACATCTACGCGCTTCTGGGCGCTTTCGATTCGGAATGGAGTGC
>DASPTY010000044.1:0-31310 GCA_035623175.1 Candidatus Limnocylindrales bacterium
ATGGTCGAGGGCGAATTGATTCAGTTGGCCAAGCTTGGCCGCATGGACGTGACCGAGCAGGACGCCTTGCAACTGGCCAACTACAAAACCGCGTGCCTCTTCAGCGGCTGCGCGCGCTTGGGAGCAGTTCTTGGCGGACTGGACGAGGAACACGAGGAAGCGTTGGCCGAGTATGGGCAATGCGCCGGGTTGGCCTTTCAACTGGTGGACGATCTTTTGGATTTCACGGCTTCTAGCGAGCAACTCGGCAAGCCGGCTCTGAGCGATCTGAAAGAAGGCAAGGTGACGCTGCCGCTCATTTACGCGATCGAAAACGGACATCGGGAGGCGCGGGAACTCGTGGCCCGCGTGTTGGAGGAAAAGGAATTTCAATCCGTGCAGCCGGAAACACTCGTAGCCCTCGTTCGCGATTCCGGAGCTCTCGACCGCACACGGAACCTTGCACATGACTACGCGCGGCGCGCCAAAGTGTGCATCAATGGCAGCGGCGACCCGGAGTTTGGCAGGGCTTTGCTGTCGCTCCCGGACTTCATCCTCGAACGAGAAAACTGAAGCGAACAGGAACGGCTCTCGTGACTGGCCATAGGGCCAAACTTCACAGGACCGTCTCTGGGGGTGATCATGCTGCCGTTTAAGCTCGTCTATCACGACAGCTACGACCTCAACTTGGGCGAGCACGTCTTTCCTTCTCAAAAGTACCGCCTCATCGCAGAGAAGTTGCTACTGGACCGGATCGCCGAGAAACAGGATTTTCTGCGGCCGGAAATGGCACGCGACGCGGATATCCTCCGAGTGCATACTGCAGAGTGGGTGAAGAAGCTGAAGACGGGAACGCTGAGCTACAGCGACATCATGAAGCTCGAAGTCCCGTACTCGCAGGAACTCGTCGAAGCTTTCTGGTACGCGGCCGGCGGCACGATCGCCGCAGCTCAAGCGGCATTGCGCGATGGGATTGGCTGCAACCTGGGCGGGGGTTTCCATCATGCCTATCCCGGTCACGGGGAGGGCTTTTGCGCCATTCACGACGTGGCCGTGGCCATTCGCCGCATGCAGAACGATGGGGCGATTGGCCGCGGCATGGTCGTGGATACAGACGTGCATCATGGAAACGGGACGGCCGCGATCTTTGCCAATGACGACTCGGTATTCACACTTTCCATTCATCAGGCGAACAACTATCCAGCGCACAAGCCCGCCTCCAGCCTCGATCTCAACATGGAAGATGGCGTCGACGATCAAGAGTATTTAGGGGCACTTCTCCCGGCAGTTCATCGCACGCTGGATCAGTTCCAGCCCGACATGGTCTTTTACATTGGCGGTGCCGACCCTTACCGCGAAGACCAACTCGGCGGGCTCGCGCTAAGTGTAGAAGGGTTGAAAGCGCGTGACGCTGGTGTCTTCGAAGAAGTACGAAAGCGCAGAATTCCCCTCGTCACCACGCTCGCCGGGGGATATGCGCGGCGCGTCCTGGACACGGTCCAGATTCATGTCAACACCGTAATGGCCGCGCGTGACGTTGCGGAGAAATACCCTCAGGCGAACTTGACAGGGAGCTAAGGCGTAGCTTGGGCCGGTGGCGCGGCCGCAGATGCGGGCTGCGCGATGCGATCGATGGCTTCCTTCAACGATTTCTCGTAACTCCCCGGGTCAAACCCGTCCTCTCGAAACGCAATCTTTCCGGCAGAATCCAGAATCAGAGTCGTGGGAAAGGAATATACGCGCAACAACTGCTCTAGCCCGTCAGCGAAAAGGGTTGGAGTTTTCGGCTTCACTTCCTGAAGGTAGGGGTGAACCAGCGATTCGTCATCGTCACAGTTCAGCGCGTAAAAAACGATGTCGCTCCGCAGGGAGTACATCCCCGCGACTTTCTCGAAATGTGGCTCCAATTCCCGGCAGGGCCCGCACCAGGTCGCCCAGAAATTGAGCACTAGAACCTTGCCTTTGGCATCGGCGAGACGAACGGAACTGCCACCAGCAGTCTTCCGCAGAACGAAATCGTAGGGTTCCTTGCCGTCCGGGTTCCTCGGGAGTTTTGCAGGGGCCGTCGCTGCAATGGTTTCGTCGAAGGAGTGCAACAAGTAGTCGCCGAGACCGTCTTCCGAGCCGTGCGCCAGCCTCCAAACGTTGCCAAGTTTCTTCCGTAGGTCCACGCGAGTTGCCGAGCCGCTGCTACCACCCTCGGTCAAGGCGAAGGCACGAGCATATTGGAGGATGGCCGTATTGAAGTCCTTATTGAGTTCGGCAATTTCTCCCAAGTGAGCCGCGGCGGTGGCATTCGGCCCGAGGGTATAACTGGCTTCAAAGTCCTTCTGCGCGTTGGTAAGATCGTTGAGCTTGCGGTAAAGCCCGCCGCGAATGAGCAACAGGGAAGATTTGTCCCGTTTCTTCGAGGTTTCCCATTCTTCAGGGGAAACGCGAGGCGATTTCTCGGCAGCCGGAGTGTGATCGATGTACTCCATTACGCGACTGCAGTAGAAAACCGCGCGGCGAAAGCCGGGAACGTCGCCGTAGCGGTCCAAAAGCTGAATCGTGAGTACCGTGTTGGAAATATCCTGGGGATTTAGCGAGACCAGGCGCTCGGCATAGTCCTTGGCTCGCGAAAAGTCCCGCAGCTGCAGGCTCGATTCCACGAGGGCGCGGTAAATCCTTGAGCGCTGTGAAGAATCCGGATATTTCTTGAGAAATTCCTCGAGATTCTTAACTACGGCCGCGCGATCATTCCCCGCAGCTTCAATCGCCTTTTGCAGGTCCTGCTGTTCGCTAGGCTCATTCGTTGGACGCTTTGCAACCTGCGGTGTTCCGCCCTGAGCAGGTGCAGGAGCAGACTTGGGTGGCTCCTGGCTCAACGCGGCGAGTGGCAAGAGGCTCAAAAACGCCATGAGCAGGAGTCTAAAAAGAGCTGGGCGACTCGAGGGCACGTTCGTATTGTACCGAGGGGACAGGAGATTTGCAGAAAATCGTGAGGAGCGTCTAGCAGCTTGCAAGAAAACTCAATGCCACGGTCATTCCGAGCGAAGCGTGGAATCACTCTTTTGCCGGCCAAAAACTGAAACGAAAAAAAGGTTCTTCGCTTCAGAGACTGTGCTCGGAGAGACGTGAGAATTCAGAGCTATAAATTAGGAGCTAAGAGCCCCGCACGTAGATTCCACCTGAGACAGAATGGATCTCCACACGTCCACCGGCATTTCCGATGTGAGCACGCAGAGAATGCTTCCCCTGCTCCTCCAGAATCACCGGGATGTTAGTGCGAATGTCGCCCGAGGTGGCTTCAGCGGTCAGAAGGAAGCTGGCGTTGGGCGGCACCCGAAGATCAACGGAACCTGAGACTGTCTTGACTTCCCACAGCCTGTTGGCGCTCGGGTCACCCGTGACGTGGATGCTCCCGGAGATGGCATGGACTTTGAGGTCGCTATTGGCTCCGTCAATCTCAATCGAACCACTAGCGGTAGAAACATCGACGCGGTCGCCGGGCCGGTGCACGCGAATGGAGCCCGAAGCCGCGCTGACCTTCAGATCGCCTTTGACATCCCCTAGATTGACGTCGCCAGAAGCCGTGCTCACGCGCAAAATGCCCCCAATGGTTGAGGATTCAATGGTTCCACTGGCCGCGGAAAGTTGCGTATCGGATTCCACGCGATAGACGTGGACGTAGCCGGACGCGGATGAAGCTTTGGCCGGCCCACGGACGTTGTCAATGGTGATGCCGCCGGAAGCGACTCCGGCGTCAACTTCCGTATCATGCGGAACTTCGATGGTGTAGTCGATAGAAACATTCTTGATCCACGAGCTGTTCTTTCCGATGCGGATCACGTTATCGTGCTGTTCGATAGGTGGGTTGGCCACGACTTCCTGCACGTTCTTCTCCGAGTTACCGAAGACCGACCAGCCGGCCGTCACCTTACCGGTGACATGCACTTTGCCGTCGGCGCTGCCCCGGAGGTTGACGTTTCCGGAGCCGTTGCTCAGTTCCACACGCACGTGGCCGGATACGGCCAAGGTGCGATCAAAAGTGTTGTCGGTCGCGGCGGCGAGAGCAGGGGCCAGCGCGAACGTGACGATCAGAAACGTGAAAGAGATCAATGACCTACGGTTAGATAAAGTATGGGTGCTCATCGGGCGAATCTGCCCTCCTGCTCCATGGTACGCAAATCAGGGGAGTTAAGTTCCCGTAGATTTGACCAGGGAATCGTTCAGGGAGCCCTGCCGGTAGCCCTCCAGGTCCAAAGCCACGTAGGTGAACCCAGCTGCTTTTAGGGCGGCAGAGATGGCGGCAGCCATTTCCGTGGTGAGGGCACGAGGCAGTTCGTCGGGGGCAACCTCGACGCGGGCGAGTTTGTCGTGCACCCGGACGCGAAATTGCCGGAAGCCCAGATTGCGCATCGCCAGCTCACCCCGCTCGACCAGGGCCAGCCGCTCCGGGGTCACCTCGGTGCCATAGGGCACACGGGAAGAGAGGCACGCAGAGGCAGGCCGATCCCACATGGGCAAACCCGCTCGCCGGGCCAAGAAGCGAATTTCCGGCTTGTGCAGCTTCGCATCCAGGAGGGGTGTCAGAACACGGTGCTCGGCAGCGGCGCGCTGTCCCGGACGGAAGTCAAATGCATCGTCCGCGTTGATGCCGTAGGCCACGGCAGCGACGCCCCGCTCGGCTGCCAGAGCGTCGAGCACAGAAAAAAGCTCATCCTTGCAGTAATAGCATCGGTTCCCATCATTTGCGCGGTAAGCCGGGTTCTCGAGCTCGCGCGTGGTGATGAACTCATGCCGCGTGCCGGTCGCACGAAGAAAGGTCTCCACCTGCTCCCGGTCAAATGCGGAATAGCTTTCGGAGATCGCAGTGATGGAGAGCGCTCGCTCGCCCAACGCCAGTTGCGCGGCCCGGGCAAGGTACGCGGAGTCAATTCCGCCCGAAAGCGCCACGATGACGGAAGGCAATTCAGCAAGCCGGCATAGCAGCGCCTGCTCCTTCTCGCAAGCGATCTGCGCTGAAGGTTCACCCGGTTGAAGCTGGATCAAGGTGTTCATCACCTCTTCGAGTATATCTCAGACCAAGGCACAACATCGTGGGGGTCCGGTACTTCCTGACCCATACGGAGAGTAAATTCTCAACGGGGGAGGCTTACGCCACCCATCTCACTTGAAATCGAGGAGCACGTCCACGGTGCCCTTTTCAGAATCCGTCTGAAGCCAATGGCCGACTGTGTCGTAGTGAACCGGCAGCCCCTTAAATACATTCTCGCGGTGGGATTCAAGGGTCGTCAGAAAACGTTCAAACACTTCTTTGTCCATCACCTCGCCGGGCTTGAGCGTCCATGCCTCGCGGATCAATCGCTCCCCGGCAAGAGACATGCCAGTAATCACCAGCTCGTGAAAGTGAAATTGCTTGCCTTCGGCGATGTCCACGGCATACGAGACAGTGTGCGCCTGATCGTCGTACGCGACCACAGGCGTCACCCTAGACTCAAGATAGCCAAGGTGCCCATACGCTTCTCGCACGCGGTCCCACGCCCCTTCGATGGTCATGCCGTTTGCGACGTCTCCGGGTTTGAGTCCGACGGCGCGTTTGAGAGTTTCGCTAGAGACGGCGTTGTTGCCGCTCCATTGGGACTCTTTCCAGTGATAAAGCGCTCCGGGCGCACAGGGCACGTAAATCGGAATATCCTCCGGAAACTTCAAATTGTTTGGATTGCCGGAAAGGCGCACTTCTGCCGGCCCAAGTTTCGCGCGCAAGTAGCCCTGTTCCAGGTAAATCGGGCGAATCGATTCAGCAAGGAACACGTCCACGGTCAATCGCGAGAACGGCTTGCCGCGGATCTCGGGGAGATGCTGCTGCACGGCAAGGTTATTCATGAGGCCGGTATCGGTGAACTCGATGCTGGAGATGGTCTGCGTGACGCCTTCCAATTGGAATTCCTGCACGGAGCTATCGAGCAGCGGATTGGCCAGGACGAAATGCCGCACCTCTGCCTTCAAACCATGAGCCGTCAAGAAAGACGCCAAAGTATTTCCCACCAAGTCCACGACCGTTCCGTCTTCTGGAAGCGTGCCGTCGAAGAAAGCAAAATTGCCGCGAATGGCGTCAGTGAGCTCGCTATCTGCAAACCAGGGGAAGTTGTCATAGGTGACGGGCAGCCGTGGGCTCTCTTCGACATGGAACGTAAGAGAAACCGCGTCATTGTGCGTGTCGTATTTGAAGTTCACTTTGGCGAAGAGACCAGTCCGCAACAGCAGGTCAGCCGCATCCTGCAAACCTTTGCGGCTGATGTCCGAGCCAATAGTGAGCCCCGAAAGTGCGGCCACCTGCGCTTCCGTGAAGGTCTTCATACCATCGGCACGAATTTCTTTAAGTTTTGCCGTCTGGGGGTAAAGGTTCAGCGGATGAGCGAGGAAGATGAGGAATGCGAGGGGAAAGCACCAGGAACGCGTCCGCATGATCGTATTGTAACGAAATTCGCGAGGAAGGAAACGCCGGTCCGCCGTTTTCTCGACCGCCTTAGTAAGGCACTGACTCAGATGGTGGACGCCGCAACGGCCTGGCAAGGTCAATCACCCACTGCGGAAAAACGGGAGTGTCTTGAGCGGGCCTGCCGCGCGTGACGGCCCAGTGATCGATCCAACCCGTGCCATTCCCCACGTACTCATCCGGCGAGCTGTAGGCGCCGTCGCTCAATGCCACCTCGAGCGTAACAATCTGATAACCGCGCTTTCGCAACAGATCCAGCAATTCGCCGATGTGATCCGCTTCCAGCCAATTTGCATGAAGCAGGATAATCTGGCTGGGTTCATAGCCAAACAGGTCGCGCGAAAGCTTCTCGTTGTAGTCAAAGACCACCTTCGCGTAGTCGAGATAGGAACTGACGAGCCGCTGCTGTAATGCCGTGTCGCCGCGCTTCCGCGCGTCCTCGTAAACAGGGGCGTACATCCAGTCCCAGGGATCCATTGTAATGGGAGCGATCTGGTAGCCCCGCGATGAAAGGAAAGCCTCGGCCTCTCTGCGCGTCTGGATGTCGCGGCCGGTATCAAGGTATGGATGCCGGAGATAGCGCAACTTCATTTTGTGTTGTGCCAACAGCAGGCGTGTCACCGTTTCGCCACGAATCACTTCCTCTTCCCACGCGGCAAGCGTCACGCGGTTGAGCGAAGTGTGCGCGAAGGTGTGGTTGCCGAGTTCCAACCCGTCGTCCGACCAAAGATTTAACGCCTTGATGCGGTCGTCTACCTCGCCGATCTTGTATAGCTTTTGTTCATTCACGAAGCCTACGGCGGGCACTTTTTGATCGTGCAACGTGGCCACCAGCTTCGTGGTCATCTCGAGAATCTCACCCGCGGTCATGAATTGGGAGGCTCCCGCGGGGAGATCATCAATAGTGATGGCTATGGTTCTCTGGGTGAGCTTTTGCGCGAATGCTGGAAAGAAGAAACTCGTGCCGAAAACGATTAGAAATGCAACTGCAATATGACGCAAACCTAGAATGTTCATCGAATCCTCGTAGACATGAGCCGCGGGCGAACACGACCGCGCGCTACTCACGCATCTTAGCGCAAATTCTCCACGGGCTTCTGCGTTGTTCTAGGATCCAATTCAGGAGACAGTTGCTCCAACCGGACTATTCGACAGTCACGGATTTGGCGAGGTTCCGCGGCTGATCCACGTCGCACCCGCGCCGCACGGCGATGTGATAGGCGAGCAGCTGAAGAGGCACGATCTCCAACAACACTGAGAGCAATTCTGGCGCCGGCGGGAGTTCGATGATGAAATCTGTTGCCTCGCGGGCCAAATGATCGCCTTTGGTGACAACGGCAATCACGATCCCGTCGCGCGCCTTCACTTCTTTGATATTCGAGACGCTTTTCTCATACAACGTCATCGACGCCGGATCCGATTCATCTCGTGTTGCCAGAACTACGACCGGCAAATTCTCATCAATCAACGCATTGGGCCCGTGCTTCATCTCGCCAGAAGGGTAACCTTCCGCGTGAATGTAAGAGATCTCCTTGAGCTTCAGCGCGCCTTCGAGCGCAATCGGGTAGTGGATGCCACGGCCCAGATACAAAAAGTCCGACTGGCGGAAAAACTGCCGCGCCAGGTTTTCGAACAACCCAGCCTCCTCCGCCTGCAGCACCGTTTCCATCTTGTGAGGGATCTGCACGAACTCTAGCATCAGCTTGCGCGCGTCGCCCGGCGAAAGCTTGCCGCGAATCTGGCCCAGATACGAGGCCAACAAAAGGAGGGCCGCAATCTGGGAAGTGAAAGCTTTCGTCGAGGCCACCCCAATCTCCGGCCCCGCATGAGTCAGAATGGTGCCGGCGGCTTCGCGTGTGATCATCGAGCCCATTACATTGCAAATCGCCAGAGTGGGAGATCCCTTTTGTTTTGATTCGCGCTGTGCCGCCAGCGTGTCCGCCGTTTCGCCAGACTGGCTGATGCACACGGTCAGCGTTTTCGCGTCCAGAATGGGATCGCGATACCGAAACTCGCTTCCGTAGTCGACTTCCACCGGAAGCCGTGCAAGGCGCTCGATCATGAATTTGCCGGCGAGCCCCGCGTGCCAACTTGTGCCGCACGCAACAATCCGCACACTCTGAAATTCACGAAATTGCTGCTCCGTAATCTGCATCTCGTCCAGGAAGATTTTTCCGGTGTCCTGAGAAATGCGTCCAAGAAGCGTATCTCGCACGGCGCGCGGCTGCTCAAGAATCTCCTTCTGCATGAAGTGCTTGTAGCCGCCCTTTTCCGCCATGATGGGGTCCCAGGAGACGTGGTGAGACGGGCGGTCGACCGGCTTGCCGTCGAGATCGGTGACCCGCACGCCGTCCTTGGTGAGGATGGCCATGTCGCCGTCGGCGAGGAAGAAAATCTCACGCGTGTGCTGAAGCAACGCAGGTATATCGCTGGCCACAAAATATTCGCCATCGCCCAGTCCAATCACCGATGGCGGACCAATGCGCGCTGCGATGAGTTTTTGCGGATCCTTAGCCGAGAGGAACACCAGCGAGTAGATTCCACGAAGGTCCTTCAGTGTCCTGCGCACCGCTTCTTCGAAGGGCAAGTCCTTCGCGTATTTCTCCACCAGGTGCGCCACAACCTCCGTATCGGTTTCCGTGACGAATTTGTGGCCCTCGCGTTGCAGCTTTTCTTTGAGTTCCAGGTAGTTTTCGATAATGCCGTTATGCACCACGACATATTGCCCGGAGCAATCCCGGTGAGGATGCGCGTTTTCTTCAGTCGGCCGGCCGTGGGTGGCCCAGCGCGTATGACCGATGCCATAGGACCCGTCCAGAGGTGAATTCTGGATGGCCTCTTCCAGGTTGCGGAGTTTTCCTGGGGCACGCCGAATGTGCAACTTGCCCGCGCCATCAACCACGGCGATGCCGGCGGAATCGTAGCCGCGATATTCCAGCTTGCGCAGGCCCTCAATGATGACGGGAACGACTTTCTTTGAGCCGATGTAGCCGACGATGCCGCACATACGCGCTTTCTCCTGAATTGTAGAGGTTCAGCGTATCACGGGCCAGCGTGCGGGTAGTCCAAAAGACAGTAAATATGGCGGGGAAGTCACTGTGCAATGGGCTGATTCGCAGTGCGCACAATTTCCGTGGCATTCAGCTTCCCATTGGCATCGAAATAGAAAGTAACGCGCGCCGTCACAGGTTCCAGTTTCTCCGTATCAATGTGTCGGATGATTGCCACCAGGGTCCCCGGCTTGTGCTCCGGCTCTACGGGGTAGCCGCGCGTGGAGAGAAACTGGTTGACTACACTCTCCGGCGTTCCCGCCGGAACATTGCTCTCAAGCATTTCCTGAATGGGTTTGAGCTGCGGATCATCCCCCTGGAGTACCTTTTTGCAGCCACCCCAAAGCAAGAGGCTGACAAGGGCCAGAGCGGCACCCAGGACCCGCAGGGAAAGGCTTCCTCTCACAGAGCGATTGAGCAGAGCCATGAATTGATGTCCTATTCGACGATCTCGAAACGGTATTCCTCGATCACCGGATTGGCCAGCACATCCTTGGAGATGCGTTCCAATTGCTTTTGAGCTTCGTCCCGGCTCCAGCCGTTGAGGTTGAGTACGAAGAATTTGCCCTGGCGAACATCGGAAACCTGGGAAAAGCCCAGTCCCGACAGGGCGTGTTGAATGGTTTGTCCTTGAGGATCGAGCACCGTACGCTTCGGCATTACCCAGACGTGTGCTTTCATGCCCAGCATTATAGCAATTCCTTGGGAGACCTTCACATTGGTCCAGTGTACAGGTCGTATGGGCGGAAAGGTTATCGGAGGGACGAGGCAGAAAACTTCCGCACCGCGGAGAGGTAGGCGTCACGCGGTTCGGCGTTGAGGAAAGACTGCTCAAAGGCCGCGCGATTAATTTGCAGAAGTTCAACGACAGAAAGCCCCATTTGGTGGGCGTAAATGTATTCGTCCACCAGACTTGTGTGGAACATGGCGGGATCATCCGTCGAAAGGGAGACCGGCACGCCCGCGCGAAAAAGCTTGGGTAAGGGGTGCTCGCGCAGTTTCGGCTCGGCCGAGTTGAGCTGGATGTTCAGCGCCTTAGTCCTTAGATTGCTCGTCGGGCACACCTCCAAGGGTATAGTGCGTTCGTTCAGCAGCCGCATCAGGCTGGGATCGCGTATCGCGGCTATTCCGTGGCCAATTCGTTCCGCGCCCAGCAACTCGATGGCATCACGAATTTGTTGTGGGCCGCCCGTCTCTCCAGCATGGGCGAGAAGATGAAGTCCGTTTCCCGCAGCTTCTTTGTAGACAGGCTGATAATCAGCCAACGGGAGGGATAACTCGTCACCCCCGAGACCGAAAGCGGCCACGCCTTCAGAGCGGAATTCGGCGGCAAGTTCTATGACTTCAAAAGCCGCTGCCGCGCCAAACTGCCTGACGGCATCAAACACGAACTGTACTTTCGGGCCTTGCCCAGCTTTCTCGCAACTGGTGAAAACCTCATGGATGGCCCGAAAATTAGCGCGCACTTCCTGCTTGCGCAGGAGCATTACCCCGACAGAGAGCGTGACCTCCGCGTACACAACGCCTTCGGCCTTCAGGCTCCGGGCCGCATCTTCGGCCAGCCGCGCATAGTCCTCAGGCTCGCGAAGGAACGAAGTAGCCCATTTGTAGAGTTCGAGAAATTGTGCAAACCCGCGGGTGTTGTAGCGCTGATGAATCTCGGCTGCCGTCAACTCAACACGATATTTGCGCGCAAGTTCGGTAAGGAGATGAGGGAATAGCATGCCCTCGAGGTGAAGGTGAAGTTCCGCCTTGGGGAGCTTCCGAAAGAAACTCTTGAGTTCGGAATCGGAGGCCACGCGGTTTCAGTGCGGCAATGCCGGCTTGCCGGCGTTAGTCCAGGCGGTCAGCCAGTAAGAACCAACGTCCGTGGACGCGTCGGACAACTGCCGGATAAGCAACGCAGCGGTGAGATTGTAGAAGCGGTCGTAATACTCGTCGGTGTACGTCCCTAGCCCCTTCCGTGCGCTTCGGTCGGCCAACAGTATCGATTCCACCAGGCTGTGTGCATTCAGGCAGGAGTCGAAGGCAAAGTCCGTTGGATCGCTGATAAACGATGCGTCGTGGGGGTTCATCGGGAAGAATGAGCCGTATCTCTCGACCAGGACAGTGTGGAAGCGATCGTTCACGCCGCTCTGCCCCGTCATCTTGCCGTCATAATTTTCCGTAGTATTGAAGGGATCATGCGTCTCGGCCACATAGTTGGCGAGAAGCGCGGCGTCGATTTTGGCTTCCTCCCAGCGTCCCTGCTTCAAATCGTCGGTGAGCCTTGCGCTGTAGACGCCGACCTGCCAGGGAAGCAGGCCGGTCGTATCGATTTTTGATTTGCCGTATTTGGCGACCGCCGATTTGTAATTGCGCGGTAGGGCCTCGAAGGGGAATTTGCCGTACTTGTCAATTTCTATAAAGTGGTTCTGGCGCTCGTTGGGGTGCTTGTCCAATGAGTTCAAGGGATCGTTGACGTGCTGGATCAGGAAGTTGCGGTTGGCCTCGAAAAACGGGCGCAACTCGTAGGGTAGCGTGTCAACCGCGTGATTCACGATGAGGCGCTGCGCATTGTTGCCCCATGCGTAGGCATCACCTGGCAACAGTGTGCACGCCAACGAAAGCGCAGCTAGAAGCGACACACATTTTGGGGGCCACTGCTGGAGACGCGCGCTCATGCCAGAGTCTTAAGCCTTCGATGCCGGATTCAATGCGCTCCGGTGACGGCTATATGCAAAGTAAATCACAAGTCCGATGATCAGCCACACAAAAAAGCGAATCCAGTTCTCGAGCGTCAGGCTGGCCATTAGCAGCACGCAGGTAAGGATCGAGAGCGCGGGCAGCACAGGCACCAACGGAACCCTGAAGCCCCGAGAACGGTCCGGCTGCGTCTTGCGCAGGACAAGCACAGCTGCAGCTACAAGCACGAAGGCGAACAATGTCCCGATGTTTGAAAGATCGGCTAGTGTGCCGATGTCGAAAATTCCCGCCGGAATCCCAACCACAAAGCCAGCAACCCAAGTAGCGAAATGCGGCGTGCGGAAGCGAGCGTGGACTTTTGAGAATGCGGCCGGAAGAAGGCCATCCCGTGACATCGCAAACCACACGCGCGCCTGTCCGTATTGATAAACCAACAGAGAGGAAATCATTCCCATGAGGGCGCCGATGGTGACCCAGCGTTGCAGGCTGTCCAGCCCGATATTGTGCAATGCCGTGGCCACCGGCGCGGCGTCGCCTTTGAAGATGTGGAACGGCTGAATGCCTGTCAGCACGACGGCCACGCCCACGTACAGCGCAGCGCAAATCAACAACGAAGCCATAATACCAAGTGGCAAGTCGCGTTTTGGGTTCTTGCATTCTTCAGCGGCCGTGGAAACAGAATCAAATCCGATGTAGCTAAAAAAGACGATCGCGCCGCCGGTGAGGATTCCCTGAAATCCGTTTGGTGCGAAGGGTTTCCAATTGATGGGATGAATGTACTTCGACGCGAACACGACAAAAATGAAGATGGCCACCAGTTTAATGCCCACCATGATGCTGTTGGAGGTGGCCGATTCTCTGATGCCGGTCACCAGAAGAACCGTTAGCAGCATCACAATCAGAAATCCTAGGATATTGAAATGCGGCAACCAGCCGATCGCCGGCTGATAGGCAGGCGTGCTCAACGTGGCTGGAAGGTGAATTCCGAGGGAATTCAACAAGCTGTTCACGTAAGCGGAAAAGCCCACAGCCACTGCCATGTTGGACACCGCGTATTCCAGGATCAGATCCCAGCCAATGATCCAGGCGACCAACTCCCCCATCGTGGCGTATGTGTAGGTGTATGCGCTTCCTGCGATCGGAATCATGGAAGCGAGCTCGGCGTAACACAGCCCCGCAAATCCGCACACGATCGCGACGAGGAAGAACGAAACCGCAATTGCGGGGCCCGCTCCGGGGCGTCCTGCGGCGCCGAGTGCGTGCCGGCCATGCATCAGAACATCGAGCACCGGCGCCTTCAGAAGCGATGGCACCAAAACTTCTTCCCCGGCCGCAGCTGTGCCCGTCAGGACAAATATACCTGTGCCGATGATGGCCCCGATCCCGAGCGCCGTCAGGCTAACCCATCCAAGTGTCTTTTTTAGTCGTCTTTCAGGGTGTTCGGCGTCTGAAATGAGCTGATCGATGTTCTTACATCGAAATAGTTGTGAGGCCACCCATGCTCTCCGATCGCGTCCGGACACGAAAAGAGACTGGCAGAATCCGGACACGCTTTGCAGGAATAATAGCGACTCACTTTATCGCGAGTTCCAACTGCGTGCAACCGGCTGCCGCATGTCGGCTAGAGTTGTTGCAACTGAGCGTAGCGCTCGATGAACTTCTTGGTACCGCGCCCCGGGAAGCTCACGCTGACTCGGCGGTCGTCGTCCTCGCCTTCCACACCTACCACTGTCCCAACGCCGTACTCCGGATGGCGCACCTTCTGTCCAAGTAGCGGATCCGCGTTTCCCCTGCGCTTGAACCCGGAGCGGCCAAAGGATGGCGATGCCCCGGACGACCGCCGCTGCGAAGTTCGCTGGTTTGGTGTCGGCCCGCCTCGCACGCGGCGCAGAAATTCCTCCGCCGAGTACGAGTATTCGGGATCGGACTCGTACCGGCGCGACTCGCCAATCTCCGCCATTGAGCCGCGCACTGTGTCCACGAGTTCGCTGGGGATCTCTCCAAGAAACCGGCTAGGAAGGGAGGCGCGCATCTGCTGCTCATTGCCGAAGATACGGCGATACACCGCACGGGTTAGCGTGAGTGACTTTCGCGCTCGTGTCATCCCCACGTATACCAAACGCCGCTCTTCCTCGATGCCTTTGTCTTCGTTGATCGAGCGGCTGTGCGGGCAAATGCCGTCCTCCAGACCGGTCAGGAAAACGTGATCGAACTCTAAGCCCTTCGTGCTGTGCAGCGTAATCAACGTGGCTCCGGGCTTGTCTTCGTAAGCGTCGGCATCGCTGACCAAAGCTGCGGCATCCAAGAAATCGCTGAACGACTCTCCAGCTTCCTGGCTTTCCGCGACGGCCCGCGCCAGTTCTTCCAAGTTTTCAATTCGCGCGACATCGTCTGGGGTGTTGCGGTCTCTTAGCGCTGTCATGTAACCGGTCTCTTCCAGCAAGAAGCGTAGGAACTCAGTCGGCTCTTTCTCGTTGAAGGCTTCTTGCAGCCGGACGATCAACTCGCGAAACGCCCGCAGCGGCGCGACTACGCGCGAGGAAGACGGGCTCGTCAGCAACGATTCGATGGCATCCCACAAGGAGAGGCCCTCGCGGTCCGAAATGTCGCGTAAGCTGTCTACGGTGGTTTTGCCGATGCCGCGTGCGGGCACGTTCAGGACGCGCAAGAGTGAAATGTCGTCGGCCGGATGGAAAGCGAGGCGGACGTACGCCAGCGCGTCCTTCACCTCCGCCCGGTTGTAAAAGCTGAAGCCTCCAACGAGTTTGTAACGCAAGCCGCGGCGGCGAAACACTTCTTCAAAAGCGCGCGATTGAAAATTCGTGCGGTATTCGATGGCGCAAGTCTGATCCGCGTCCTCGCCCAGGATTGTCTCGACCTCGCCGGCAATGAATTCGGCCTCCGCCTGTGCATCGCGGGCTTCGTAATAACGCAGGTGTGCGCCCTTTTCTTTTTCGGCACGCAAAGTCTTCCCGAGACGGTCGGTGTTGTTCGAAACTACGGCTGCTGCGGCATCCAAGATGGTTTGTGTCGAACGATAGTTGCGTTCCAGCCGGACCACCTTGGCGTTTGGAAAATCCTGCGAAAAACTGAGCAGGATGGACACATCCGCGCCGCGCCAGCGGTAAATGGACTGGTCCTCGTCGCCAACCACGCAGACGTTCTGCCGTTCGTTGGTCAGCAGGCGAAGGAGATCGTACTGAACGCGATTGGTGTCCTGATATTCATCAACGTGGATGTACGCAAAGCGGCTGCGCCAGCGTTCACGCACATCAGAAGAATCCCGGAGCACGCGCGCAGAGCGTAAAAGTAAATCATCGAAATCAACTGCGTTGCTGTGCTTGAGCAGCGCTTCATAACCAGTGTAAACGTCAGCGACCTTGCGCGTATCCGGGCCAAACGCCTCGGCGCGCATTTGCTCTGGAGACTGTGCGCGGTTCTTGGCATTGCTTATCCGACTCAGAACATTGCGCGGTGTGAGCGCATCGTCCTCGATCTTCAGGCGAGCCAAAACAAGCTTGACCGCTGCGAGTTGGTCGTCCTCATCGTAGATTGCGAAATCCTTGGCTAGCTCGGCGTGTGCCGCTTCCCGGCGAAGCAGGCGCGCACATAGCGAATGAAACGTGGAAATCCATGGTCGAGCGGGCGGTACACCCGCGCGCAGAAGCAGGTCCGTGATGCGGTTCTGCATTTCCTCAGCTGCTTTGTTGGTAAAGGTGACCGCGAGTATGCGCTCAGCGGGCGCGCCTCTGAAGATCAGGTTCGCCATGCGGTAGGTGATCGCCCGGGTCTTACCTGTCCCTGCGCCGGCAAGGATGAGCACCGGCCCTTCCGTGGTTTCGGCGGCGAGACGTTGCTCTGGGTTTAGTTGGTCCAAAAGGTTGTTCATTGGGTCCAAACGGATTGAATTTGCTTCGACAATCCATGGTAGCCGACGCAGCAGGAGCGGGCAAACGCGATTCCAAGCGCTTGTCGAATTCAGAGCTGGATCAGTTTGCCGAATTGTGCCCGAGGTCGATGTCAAAATACGAAATGGGCTGATTGTCGCCCATACTCGCGAGGTTTGGGATATACAACCGTGAGGTCTGCAACAAATCCACTTCGCCACGCAGATTGAAATAAATCAGCCCTTCGACGGTGCTGTGCGCCCCCACAACCTTGCTGGGCACTGCCGCGTTCTGGCAGTCGTCTCGGAAGTTGGTCCACTTGGCATCGCGCGTGGGTTTCGACTTGCCCACCGGAAGGGGGAGCGGAATGCGCTTTGCCGTCGGATCCTTGCCGTTGTATTTCAACAAGACTGTATCCGCGACATCATCCGGCGACAGCGGTTCGAGTTCCTGCCGGTTGTCCTCGCTGATTTGCACGAGCAGGCGAATGCGCTGGAGGTCCACACGCATCCCCAGGTCGGTATCGTTCTGGAAACTGACGTGAAGCGCGATGACTCCGCCCGAAAAGGGAGATTTCTTTGGAAACTTGGGCTTGTAGCGGCTCGCCGTTGTCCATGGGTCTACACCGATGGTTATTCCTTCGTGCGAGTCCGAAATGGGCGCGCGTTGCACGCTCGTTCCCTGGCTGCTCTTTTGCGCAGGAAGAGAGATCGCGAAACCGAGCAGGAGAAGGGAGGCAAGGAGATTTCGCATAGGGCTATAATAAACTGTTTGCATCCCAAGGGCTTCGATTCCGGGGGGCGAAGCAGGGTTGCCCATTTCCGGAAGCGGAAGCGGTCGCGAATCCCGGATCAGGCCGGAGTCAAACTCGAGTGTATTTCCTCTACAGCGTATTGATGGGCTTGGCGGCCCTGCTGACGGCCCCGTATTGGCTGATTCAGGGGCTGCGTCACGGGAAGTATCTTTCCAACTTGAGCGAGCGCCTGGGATTTTCGTTGCCCGAGTTGAACGAGCTTCCGGTGGATCGGCCCGGCGCAATCTGGTTGCACGCTGTTTCCGTGGGCGAAGCGCTTTCGGGCGTGGCTCTGGCCAAGCGTGTAAAGGAAACCTATCCCCGAAGACCGTTAATTGTTTCGACCACCACGCTCACCGGCTATGCGCTTGCCAAAGAACGTATGCCGTTTGCCGATGCGGTGATTTATTTCCCGTTCGACTGGGTTTTCTGCGTGCGCCGCGTGCTCCGTGCCGTCAAGCCCGCGCTTGTGCTCGTCCTGGAAACCGAGCTCTGGCCCAATTTTCTGCGTGAATCAAGGCGCCGCGGCATTCCCGTTGTCTTCGTGAGTGGTCGAATCTCAGATCGTTCGTTCGCGCGATTTCAGAAGTTTTTCAGCCTGTTTGGATTTCTTGTGCGACCACTTCTTGGCTCCGCGCTCGGAAATGCCTCTGCCTTCCTCATGCAGACGGAGACGGACGCGGAGCGCATTCGTGTCCTGGGCGCGCCGGCGAATCGCGTTATCGTCAGCGGAAACTTAAAATATGACATGGCCTTACCCGAGCCCACAGCGCTATCGGTATGGCTCGAAGCGGAATGCAAGCGGCGCAAGCGTTGGCCCGTGATCGTGGCCGGGAGCGTCGTTGCTACGGAAGAACCTTTGGCGCTGATCGCGTTCGGCGTTCTTCAAGGAGATTTTCCTAAAGCGCTTCTTGTGCTCGCTCCGCGAAAGCCCGAGCGTTTTGAAGCGGCTGCCGAGTTCATCGACGAATCTCATCGCAAGTTTGTTCGCCGCTCGGATCTTTCTGTTCCTGGTCCGGGGATTCTCGCGAACCCCGGCGCGAATTCCCACGGCGTTCCTGAGGACGCGACCGTTCTTCTTTTGGACAGCATCGGTGAACTGGCTTCGCTTTATCGCCTCGCCGACGGCGCGTTTGTCGGTGGCTCTCTGGTCGAGGCCGGTGGGCACAACATCCTCGAGCCTGCGGCATTTGGCAAAGTCCCCGTTTTTGGCCCCTCCATGGAGAACTTCGCCGCCATCGCCGCGCGTTTCAAGGAAGCAGGCGCGGCCATTCAAGTCGGCAGCCCGGAGGACGCGGGCGTCGAGTGGATCGAATTGCTGAAGGACCCGCAAAAAATGAAGCGCATGGGCGATGCCGCGAAGCAGCTTGTCGAGAGTAGTCGCGGCGCTCTAGACCGAGCCATGGCTGAGGTTGAGAAACAACTTGGCGGTGTCGAGCAATGAATTTACCGCCGACAGCGCGGTTGCTGTTCTGGCCACTCTCCGTGCTTTACGGCCAAGTGATGAAATTGCGCGCGTGGCTTTATGCGCGAGGAGTGCTCAAGCACAAACGCCTCAATCGCCCAGTTATCAGCGTGGGTAACCTGACCGTCGGGGGGACCGGCAAAACGCCGATGGTGATCTGGCTTGGCGAGCGCTTATTGGCGGAGGGGAAACGCGTGGGCATTCTCAGCCGCGGCTACAAGGGGAGTGGGGGCACCAGCGATGAAATCGAGCTGATGAAGTTCCGTCTTCGGGAGAGGGCACTCTTCGGCGTGGGTGCAGATCGCTACGCACTGGGCAAGTGTCTCGAGGCCAACGTTGACGTGTTCATTCTCGATGACGGTTTTCAGCACCTTTCCCTTGCGCGCAACGTGAATCTGCTGCTTCTCGATGCGGCGCAGCCACTTGCCAGGCAACGCATGCTTCCAACCGGGCGGCTGCGCGAACCGGTGTCGGCCATGATGCGAGCAGACATGCTTGTGTTCACGCGTGCGGATACTGTCCCCGGCACCAGCGCCGCAATCCAACGCTTTCAAGACTACCCGGTCTTCGCTGCTGCCACGCGCCTGATCGGGTTTCGCCGCCTTGGCGCAGGCATTCAGATCCTGCGCCATGGAGAAATTGGCGGTGGCCCTTTCTACGCCTTTTGCGGAATTGGCAACCCAAGCGCGTTTTTCCAGGACCTAAAGAATTGGAGCATCCCCCTCGCTGGTCAATGCGAATTTGCAGACCACCACCGCTACGACTTGCGGGACGCGCGCGAGTTGGAAGAGGCGGCGAAGAGTGCAGGCGCCAAAGCTCTACTCACGACCGAGAAGGACGCGCAGAACCTTAGTGGCGTCAAATTTTCGTCGACTCCGGTGTACATCGTGATCATAGATTTGGAAATTTCCAAAGAGCAAGCATTCTTGGACTTGATTCATCAAAAGCTGGCCGCCAGGATGTCCGTGGTATGAGAATTCTGATTCGCGCTACAAACTGGGTGGGCGATGCCATCATGGCACTGCCTGCCTTGCTGGCGACAAGGGCAAAGTTCCCCGAGGCTCACATCGCCATCGTCGCGCGGCCGTATGTCGCGGATCTTTACCGCCAACAGGGAATCTGTGATGAACTCATTCCGTACGATCCCCAAGACTTGCATCGCGGCTGGCGGGGCAGGGAAGCGCTGGCACGCGAGCTCCGCGCAAAGAATTTTGACGTGGCGTTGCTCCTGCAAAATGCTTTTGACGCCGCGTGGCTCGTCTGGCGTGCGGGCGTGCCGGAGCGCATCGGGTATGCACGCGATGGTCGAGGTGTGCTTCTTACCAAAGCCGTGCGCGTCCCACGAAAGGGAGAAATTCCGCCACACGAAAGGTTCTACTACCTGGAATTACTGCGGCGCGCCGGTTGGATCGATCGTCTGCAGGACGACAAGCACATCGCCTTGCGGGTCCCGGACGCCGCCCGGCACACTGCTCTGCGGACACTCGTGGAAGCGGGAGCGCGCCCTCGTGCAATGCGTCTGGCAATCGGCGCTGGTGCATCTTACGGTTCAGCAAAGTGTTGGCCACCCGATCGTTTTGCTAAAGCTATCAACGAATTTCAATCTCAGTTCGATGTGGACGTGATTTTGTTTGGCACCGGCGCTGAATCTGCCGTCTCGAGCGCAATCGCCGCTGAATTGCGCCGCCCTTCCATCGACCTTGTTGGCAAAACCCTTATCGCAGATCTCCCGGCCTTGCTCTCCCAATGCCATCTTTTTCTTGGCAACGATTCCGGCGCTATGCACGTCGCGGCGGCCGTGGGCCTGCCGATCGTCGCTATTTTTGGCTCCACGGATCCTGAGGGCACTGCACCGGTTGCGCCGCGCGCGACGCTTGTCCAACAAAAGCCGTATTGCAGTCCGTGTTTTCTTCGTCGCTGCCCTACCGATCACCGCTGCATGACCGCCGTGACGCCCACAATGGTCGAAGCCGCTCTTCGGCTCAGGTTTTCGGAGGTGCACTCTGTCTGACTCGAGCTCGCGCAAGCCCGCGGTCTTCCTCGATCGCGACGGCACACTCGCTGAAGAGGTCGGTTACTTGAATCATGCCGACCGATTTCGTATGTTTTCTTTCACAGGTCCGGCCATCCGACGTTTGAATCAGGCGGGTCTGGCCGTGATCGTGGTGACCAACCAATCCGGTGTGGCGCGAGGATATTTTCCGGAGTCGCTGGTTCAGGAAGTGAATGCACAGATGATTCGGGAGTTGAGCGCGATGGACGCCCGGCTCGATGGTGTTTATTACTGCCCGCATAGTTCCGCGGACGGTTGCGATTGCCGAAAGCCGAAGATCGGAATGATCGGGCAGGCTGCGAAGGAGCACTCTCTTGATGTCTCGCGCTCCTTTGTTGTCGGTGATCGTTACAGCGACATGGAACTGGCGTTCCAGGCAGGTTGCAAGTCTGTTTTTGTCCGAACCGGCTACGGACTTGGCGAAGAAACCTGGCACGCAAAGGACTGGCCTTGCAGGCCAGACGTGATCGTGGACGATCTGACGCGAGCCGTGGACTGGATTCTGGGGCACACTCGATGAAGCGATCCAAAAAGGGCGCGAGCGCGTCGGCTTCAGTGGATCTGATGGCTCTTGGTGAAATTGTCGAGCGCTTCGAAGGAAAGCGCATTGTCGTCCTAGGGGATTTTGTTGCCGACTCGTTTCAGTACGGGGACATTACTCGCGTCTCGCGAGAAGCTCCTGTGCTGATCCTGCGCCATCGGGAAACTCGGATTGTGCCCGGCGGAGGCGCCAACGCCGCGAACAACTTTGCTTCCTTGGGCGCGCGCGTAATCCCCATATCGGTCGTTGGCGACGATTCTGCCGGACACTCCCTCGTGCAAATCTTCCGCGAAAGGAAAGTGGATACCTCAGGAATTCTGCGCGTGAAAGGCTGGATAACTCCGACGAAGACCCGTTTTCTTGCCGGCTGGGCCCACACCGTTGGACATCAGGTTTTGCGCGTCGATTATGAACCACAGTCGGCATTGCCAGAGGCGATCCAAGCAAAAATCCTGAAGTTATTGGCCTCACGGATCAAAACCGCAGATGCCCTCGCCATTTCGGACTACGGCTTTGGCGCAGCCGTTCCAGAAACCGTGCATCGCGTGATGAACTCGGCGCGGCGCTCGATTCCGGTCAGCCTCGATTCGCGCTATCGCTTGACCGCATTCAGAGGAACCGGCGTCACTGCCGCGACCCCCAACGAATGCGAGATTGAAGCGCTGCGCCACACCACAATTGGCCGCGACACATCGGAGCTTGAACGCTGCGGCTGTGCCACGCTGAACGAGATGAAACTGAGTTCGCTTGTGGTAACGCGCGGAAAAGACGGCGTGGCAGTCTTTCAGCCTGACGAAAAAACAATTCACATCCCCGTGCATGGCAGCGACCAAGCTGTGGATGTTACCGGCGCGGGTGACACCGTGCTCGCGGCCTACACCCTTGGCCTCGCTTGCGGCGCCTCGCCGGTGGAGGCCGCGCACATCGCCAATGTCGCCGGCGGCCTTGTGGTCATGAAGCGCGGCACCGCCACAGTCTCGCGCCATGAACTGTTGGATGCCATCCACAAATCCGCCTCGGAGACAACGTCTTAACTTATGCGGCCCGCTCAATCCAAAATTCTCTCTCGCGCCGCCGCTTCTGCTGCCATTGCGGAACGCAAGCGCGAAGGAAAACGAGTGGTCCTCGCTAACGGCTGCTTCGATGCGCTCCATGTGGGCCACGTGCGTTATCTTTCCGGTGCCCGCCGCGAAGGAGACGTTCTGGTCGTAGCGATAAATTCCGACAGGAGCGTGCGGGAATTGAAAGGACCCGGTCGGCCGATTCTCGACGAACAGGCTCGCGCCCAACTGGTCGCGGCGCTCCGTGACGTCGACTTTGTCGTGATTTTTTCTGAGCCAAACGTGGAGAAGCTTCTCGAAGAATTGCGCCCGAACGTTCACGCCAAGGGCACCGATTACACCGCTGACACCGTGCCCGAGCGGGAGGTTTCCGTCCGGCTGGGCGTCCGCGTGGCCATCGTCGGCGATCCCAAGAACCATTCGACGCGCGCTTTTCTCGAAGCCGTACGCAAGGCGCCGCATGGCTGACCGACGATTCGTGATCGTGCGCCTCGGCTCCTTGGGCGACATTGTGCATACTCTTCCCGCAGTGGCTGGCCTGCGTGCGTCTTTTCCTGCGGCGGAGATCGTCTGGCTCACGCATCCACGCTGGGTCGAGCTCGTCGCGAGCAGCGGCCTTGCTACGGAGATTTGGCCTGTCGATTCACGCGACCTCTTTTCAGTCCGTCAGGCGATCGGAAACCTGCGCTCCCGGAAATGGGACGCAGGCATCGATTATCAGGGGTTGTGGAAGGCCGCGATTCTCCCGTTCCTTGGTTGCGTATCCAGGCGCATCGGCTTTTCCTCCGACACTATCCGCGAATTTGGAGTGCCGGTTCTTTACACGGATCGAGTCATCTGCAAGACCATGCACATCGCCGACCAAAATGGCGAGCTCTCGCTTCGCGCCGGCGCAAAAGAACCCGTCGGCCGCGTCACACTGACAGTATCCCATGCGGATTCGACCCGCGTGCGGTCGGATCTCAACAACGCAGGGGCAGATCGCTACATAGTTCTCAGCCCGGGCGGTGGGTGGCGTTCCAAGTGCTGGCCCGCGGACCGCTTCGGCGCACTTTGCCAGATAATTCGCAACGAACTTGGGATTTCTTGCGTCGTCAATTATGGGCCCGGGGAAGAATCGCTCGTCCAGCAAGTGCAAGCAGCAAGTGGTGAAGTTAAGCCTGTCAGCTACAACGGGGAACTCGGCCAACTGATGGCGCTTCTTCGCGGCGCACTATGCGTTGTCGGCGGCGATACCGGCCCGTTGCATCTTGCGGTCGCGTTAGGCACGCCCGCAGTGGCTCTGTTCGGCCCAACGGATCCGGCGCGCAACGGGCCATATCCACCCGGAGAAATCGTCCTGCGAAGCCCGAACGCAGTCAAATCTTACGAGCGCTCGGACACCGCGGATCCTTCATTGCTGGAACTCTCTGTGGAGAGCGTGTTTGCCGCGGTCAAGCAGCGGTTGAAAGCGCAACCATGACGGCGAGCGACTTCTTCGCGCGATACCGCGTCCGCCTTGGCTATCTCCTGGCCATCCTCATGCTGTCCCTTGCGCGCCCCACCTCACAATCCATTCTCTTTGGCGCGGCTATTGGATTCGTCGGCCTCTGCATCCGCGCCTATGCCGCTGGCTACCTGCACAAGCAAGAAATCCTCACAGTTACAGGTCCCTACGCGCGCACGCGCAACCCGCTCTATTTCGGCAGCAGCATCCTTGCTCTCGGCGCCGCCGCGGCGATGCATTCTTTGTGGACTGCCGGATTGCTCTTGCTCTACTTCATACTCGTTTACACCTTCGTCATGCATCGTGAGGAGATGGAATTGCGCCAGAAGCATGGAATGGCATTTGACACTTACGCAGCGGTGGTTCCGCTTTTCTTTCCACGTCTGACTGCTTCGACAACCGCCGGTGGCGTGATGGGCAACTTCTCCTGGCAGCAGTACAAGAAGAATCAGGAATACCGGGCCGCGATTGGCTTCCTCTTATTTCTGCTCTTGCTGTGCGGAATGGCCCTGTTCCGGTGGATGTACCCCTCCATTGTCAGTTGACGCTTCGGGGCACGCAACGAAGCAATTCACCTTCAATCTTTGCCCATCTGTGTAAATTTGCACTAGGCCGTCGCGATCCGTCCGCAGAATTCTTGCGACACTTCCTTTCAGACGTTCAAGCAATTCTGGGCTCGGATGGCCGTATGGATTTTCCTCGCCCGCGGAGATGACGGCAATCTGTGGAGCAACTGCCGCAAGGAATTGCGGCACCGTGGAATTTTTGCTCCCATGATGCCCGACTTTCAGCACGTCGGAGTGCAGAAATCCGGGATCGTTCTCCGCCAACATTGTGTATTCCACTTGCTTCTCTGCATCGCCGGGCAAGAAAATTGCGCGATGGCCATACCGGAGCCGTATGACAAGTGAATCATTGTTCTTGGCCAGCGGCGCGATCTCTTCGGGCGCACTTTCCGGCCACAGAAAATCCACTTGCACTCCATCCCAAAGAAAGCTTGGGCCGCGTTTTTCGTGTTCTACCGGCACGTGCAGCCGCGCGGCCACCTCTTTCAGCCGGTCGAAGGCGGGTGTCGCAGTTTCTTTTCCTACCCAGAGACGTGTGACTCGAAAATTCTGCAGGACCGCCGTGAGCCCGCCAATGTGGTCTTGATGCGCGTGCGTCAACGCTACGGTGTCCAGCTTCTGAAAGCCGCGCGACCACAAATATGCTGAAACCGCTTCTTCGCCTGGGTCAGGGCCGAAATGTTGTTCGCTCCCTCGAAACCCTTCAAACGTTCCGCCTCCATCAATCAAGAGGGTGCTGCCTTTCGGCGAGACCACCAGAATGGAGTCCCCTTGCGCCACATCGAGAACCGCGATCTCCAGCTCGTTTGCGCGTAGGACCGGAGAAAAGGGATACGATGCGATGATGGCGGCGATCAATCCCAATAGCGCAGTTAGAGTGGCCCAGAGCCAGCGGGGCAATCGCCGTTCTTGCCGCAGTCCGACCATCATCAGGACCACGAACACGCAGAACAATGCTGTGGCCCACGTCGGGGGGCCAGGGATACGGTAACTCCCATGAGGAACGCCGGCAAAAAAAGACACGATGCGCCCTTGCGCCAATACCAGCCAAGTCAACGGGTGAGCCACTAGTCGCCCCGCCACCGGAGTCGCAATTCCCGCGGCCAGGCCGAAGAAACCAAGCGGAACGATTAATCCGGTAAGCGGCACTGCGAACAAATTTACAACCGGACCAAGCAGCGAAACGCGATGGAAATCCCGCGCCATCGTCGGGATCATGCCAAGCTGCAACACAAACGTAAGCACGAACAGCTCAGCGATCCTAAGCGTTCCTCGCGCCGCCAGTGCTGCAACATCCTGCGTCAATCGTCGGTGGTGTTCGCTGAATCGCGACGTCAGTGCGAAGATGGCGTCGCGCAAATCCATACGGAATTGCACCAGAGCGGGTCTATGCCTGCCGTCTCGCGTGACATCCCGCCATCCCGCCAGCGCGTGGAGATATGGCTGCACGCCGCGCTGAATCAGCGGTTGCGCTAACCCTCCGATGCAGCCCATCGCCACAAACGAGAGCTGGAAACCGGTATCACCTACATACTTGGGATTGGCAACCAGCAAGAGCAGCGCTGCGAGAGCAGCTGAATTGAGCATGTCCAGCCGCCGATAAAAAAACGCGCCAAGCAGTATGATCGCTGTCATCAAACCCGCGCGCAGGACAGGTGCTCTCTGCTCAACGACGGCGATATACGCGCTCAAGCCCCCAAAGACCAACAGAGTTTCGGCAGATCTGGGAAACCGGCACTTTTTGGCTAGCCAGAACAAGAACACGGCTAACGCCCCAACGTGTAGCCCTGCGACAACAAGCACATGAAACACACCGGTCTTCTGGAAATCGGCAGATTCCGCTCGATCCACGAAGCTGCGGTCTCCCAATAGCATGGCCCGCAGAATCCCTGCCGTCGCCGTCGACTCTCCAAACATTGCGTCCAATCGCCCGCGCAACCCGCCGCGCAAGCGAGCCAGCCACCAGCGCACCGAGGGCCCCGCCGTTCCCGTCCGCTCTATAAGGCTGGTGGCGCGCAAGGTTGCTTGGAGATGAACGTCCTGTCCCGCAAGAAACGCGCGCCGATCAAACGCGCCAGGATCCTTGAATTGCAGCGGTACGTGCGCCTCGGTTAGAACGGAGATCTGGTCGCCCGCGTGCAATTCTGGAAGAGCCGGACCCTCTGCCCGCGGCGTGAAACCTAGCCGCATTCCGCCAACCAATGGAAGATAGCCACTGGCCGTATCCACGCCAGTGAAGCTCAGCTCGAAACCATAGCCCCAAGGCAAACGCGCTGGCTCACTTCGAAGAACTCCGTGCCATCGCAGCGGCACTTTCCTCGGGATCTGTTGCGCTGCAAGGCGCGTAAGGACGTGCTCGGCCGGGAGAGGTTGCTGCACGATGCACGCCCCCAGAACACCAAGCACTAACCACGACGTAAGGGACGCAGCCGCGGCCGGCCAAAGCAAGTTGCGCCAAACGAACACAAATCCAAGAAGCAAGAAGACAACGGTGAAAACAGCGGCCATCAGAGGAACGAAATAATGAGGTAAGCGCGATGCGCTCCACGGACTCTGACCGAGCAAAATGCCGCCAGCAAACGCAGCGGCAATTGCAACGGCCGGAATCTTCATGTGACTCTTCGCAACCTCACGAATGTTTCGATGTGGAAGGTCTGGGGAAACAGGTCGAACAGGTGAAGGTCGGTAATCTCGTACTTGTGAGCAAGGGGAACGTCCGTTTGCAGTCTACGACCCGACCCAGTCAATATCGCCAGGTCTCGCGCCAGTGTCGAAGGGTCGCACGACAAATAGGCAATCTCCGGGGCGCCGAGATTGGCTAATCGCGTCGCAGCCTCTGCCCCAAGGCCCGCGCGCGGCGGATCCAAAACGACGAAATCTGGCGTGTCTTGCTGCTGTTTCAGAAATTCCTCCGCGTGAGCGTTCTCGGAAATCACCTGCATGCCTGCGGATTCCGCATTGTTCCGGAGATCGCGTATGGCCGCGAGGTTTGCGTCGACGCTCACCACCTTCGCGAACGTCTTCGCGAGTGGAAGCGTAAAGAATCCCACGCCCGCGTACAAATCCAGCGCGCACCCGCCTCTGGCGCCGCCCACAATAGTTTGCAGCAACTCTTCGGCCAAAAATCGATTCACTTGGAAAAAGGAAAGATGGCTCACGCGAAAACTGAACCCTCCAGCCTTTTGCTGAAGGTATCCAGGACCATCCAATTCGAAGCGGTTCTTGCTCTGATCCAACAGCAACAGACTCTCGAGCGCCGGAACCGCTGCCCGGAATTCTGCGATCAGCGTCTTCGCGGGTTTCGGAAATCGCTCAAACGCAATGTTCAATGCAATGCGAGTATCGTCGCTGTCCACAAACGCTTCAATCTCCAAAATCCCCGGCGGAAGGGAATTGCTCCGCGCCGCCTCCTGTAATCCGTTGAATGCAGCCATCAGCCCCGGCGAGAGCACGGGGCACTCGTCGATAGGAAGAATGTGCGCGCTCTCTGGCAGAAAATAGCCGAAAGCGCGCGGCAGCGCATCGCGAAACGCCCACTGCGCGCGGTTGCGGTACGCGAACGGCTGTGCCGTGTGCTCTTGAAGCGCGCCGGTCCATGGGACGCCGCCGAGTCGTGACAGCGTCTCCCGCAAGATTTCCTTTTTGAGCTGGACTTGCGCGGCCGCGTCGATATGCTGATAGTGGCACCCGCCGCATACGCCAAAGTGCGCGCACTTCGCGGCGATTCTCTGCGCCGAGCGGCTCTGCACTTCCAAGAGGTTCGCGTGAATCAGCTTCTTCTTGCGCGTGCGCACGGCGGCCCGCACTTGCTCGCCAGGGAGCACGTAGGGGACGAACACGGTGTTGCCGTCGGCGTGAGCCAAACCGTCACCGCCATAAATGAGCTTCTCAATTGATAACTGTAACTCATCAGGCATAGTTCTTCAACCCTGTCCTTTGCGCTTTAGCTCCACCCCGGAAACCGGGGCCTACGAAAAGTAGTACAGGCTCAAGCGCGGAAGCTGGTATTCATCCAGCAATCGTTTCTGCAGATACTGCTTTTCCACCAGCGCCAGTTGTTCCGCCTTCATCTTGCGCCGGTAAGTCGCAAGTTGCGAATCTACCTCACGGCGGATTTTCAACATTAACTCCTCACTTGCGTGGGTGAGCAGGGCGGCGTGGATCTTTTCGTCGAGAATAGTCATGCGGCGCTCCATATCCTCCAGGTCGAGCGTTCCCGGCGCTTCCAGCAGAATCTCCGCTGAGGTTAGCGAGTCTGCAGCACGGCGCAACCGTTCGGCCAGTTCTGATTGCGTACCCTCGTGTTGCTCTGCCGCTTTGCGCAATGTCTCCGAATTTCTTACCAGATAAGCGCGCAAATCCTCGCGAGAAAATGGCTCTTTCGCATCCACCCGAGCCTCTCTCTGTGCGCCCGCCGCTGCTTCTTGTTGTTGCTCCGCCGCGTCCAGCACGGCATCCGTGCAATAGGCGAGGCTCTTCAACGGTTTGCCGGCGCCACGCCGCGATCTCCGATAGCTCTCAAATGCCTGGTCAATCCCTTTCAGCGCGGCCTCCAACGGCACTCCCGCTTTCTGCCACGTCTCCATAATCGCCCAATCCAACGGCGAAACCAGTAGATGCGCCCCACGCTTCTTCCAGAAGTGTTCTTCGATTTCCGTGAAATAGTTGAAGTAATTCCAGTTTTCCATGATGCCTGTAGGTAAATTGCGTTGGGTTCTTTAGCGTGGTGCCCTGGTTGTCCTCTGGAGTTTGGGATTCGCGTCGGCAGCCGCTCGTTTTTCGCGAGACGGTTCGGCAGGCTGGTTCTTTTCCCAGATGATGCGGAGGCCCTTCAGCGTCAGGAGCTCGTCCACATGCTGGATATGTTTTGAACCACGCGCCACCAGCCGCGCCTGCCCGCCAGTGGCCACCACCACCGGCTCCGCCTGCAATTCCTCCTTGATGCGCGCGAGCATGCCATCGACCATGTCCACGGCGCCGTAATACAACCCCGCTTGAATATTGGTCACCGTGTTTGTGCCAATCACCTTGCCCGGATCCTTAATCTCCACGCGCGGCAGCCGCGCGGTGCGGGAAAACAACGCCTCGCTGGCGATTCCAAGGCCCGGGGCAATGACACCGCCCAGAAATTCACACTTCGCCGAAATCACGTCGAAAGTGATGGCTGTGCCGAAGTCCACCACCACGCACGGTCCGCCATACTCGTGAAACGCGGCAACGCCGTTCACCACGCGGTCTGCGCCCACTTCCATAGGACTGTCCACATGAATGGACATGCCC
This sequence comes from Candidatus Limnocylindrales bacterium, assembly GCA_035623175.1. Classification (GTDB taxonomy): domain Bacteria; phylum Acidobacteriota; class Terriglobia; order Acidiferrales; family UBA7541; genus Acidiferrum. The sequence continues at coordinate 29,328 of DASPTY010000044.1, forward strand.
GTTTTGACACCCAACTCCACAAACAGGGCCTTCTTCCCGAGGTACAGCCGGGACATCTCCGCAAGCGTCCAATTCAGCGGCGGCACCACGGAGCTGATAATGACGCCGCCAATCGCTGCCTGATTCAGCCCGGCCAAGGAGAAGAGATTACGCGCCAGCACGCCATATTCGTCAACCGTTTGCGCGCGCGCAGTGGTCAAACGCCAGTTGGCAATCAACTCCTCGCCGCGAAACACTCCCAGCACCGTGTTGGTATTGCCCACGTCGATGGTCAGCAGCATCGCTCAGCGAACCTCGCTTACGTCTCCGGCAATCACGGTAACGAGTGGCCCGTTCTCGCGTTCCACCAGTAGCAGCCCCTCTGGGCTCAGCCCGGCCGTCGTCCCGATGTACGAATCAATTCCCGTGTCCACGCGCACCCGGCGTCCCTGGGCGAAGGAAGACGCACTCATGAACCGGTCCACTACAAAACTCGGGCCTTCGCGGAGGAATCGATTGTAGTCGGACTCGAACTGCGCCAGCAACCGCACCAGTAGCTCCAGCCGATACGTGATTCTCCCGGACTCAATCAAGAGGGAGGTCGCACTCCCCGCAAGTTCTGCTGGGAACTTCTCCTGGTTGACGTTGATTCCCACACCAACAATCACGAAACGCACGGCGTTTGGCTCGGCGTGCATCTCCGTCAGGATTCCGCCGACCTTCTTTCCTTTTAGCAGCAGATCATTCGGCCATTTCAGTTCCGGTGTGAATCCCGTCTGTGCCTGAATCGCGGCTTGCGCAGAGATTCCTGTCAGCATTGTCAGGAGGGGCGCTTGAGCCGGCGACAAGCGTGGCCTCAGGAGCATCGTGAAGTACAGTCCGGTTCCGCGCTCCGAATGCCATACGCGGCCCGCGCGTCCCCGCCCGGCCGTTTGTTCCTCCGCCATCACGACCGTGCCTTCTGGCTCACCCGCGTAGCCCAATTCCAATGCCACGCGATTCGTCGAATCCGTCTTGAAGAAATGAAAAACCCGTTTGCCGAACAGCCCGCCCTTCAACCGTTTCCTCAGCAGGTCCGGGGTCAGAATGTCCGCAACCTTTTCCAGAAAATAGCCCTTCCTGGGCTGACCTTTGACGCGCACGCCGAGTTTTCGCAGTTGCTCGACCCATTGCCAGACCATCGAGCGCGACACGCCGATCTCGCGCGCAATCCGCGCTCCGCTGATGACAATCGTGGCGTTCTCTGATAGCAGCGTAAGAAGCGCTGCCAGTCGCCGGTCGGTTGTTCCTGGTAAAGAAGGTGTCTGGGGCATCAGGCCCTAATCCTGTGCTGCTGCGGTCCTAGCTTACTGTCACTGGATGTTCTCTACAAGTAGAGGCAAGCGGCCTTTCGACGTCGGATGCTGGAGAGCGGTTGTCGAAATACCACGGTCCTAATCTTCACCCAGCTGCTTTAGGCGCTCTGTCATCTTCTGCAACTCGACGCGCTGCCCCGCTAGCGCCTCTTCCATCTGCTTAACAATCTTCTCGGGCGCTTTGCTGCGAAAGGTTTCGTTGCCCAACTGATTTTCCTTCGACACAATGGCCTTCTGCAGGCCTTCCATCTCCTTCTTCAGCCGCGTGCGCTCTGCCGCCACGTCGATGGTTTCTGCAGCGTACGGAATCCGCAGATCAAATCGCGCGGTGGAGCGCATCCCGCCACCACCTTCGGCCAGCTTCTGCGTAAGCACGCGCAATTCGGAGAGTATCGCCAGTCGCAAAATCCCGTCCTTATTTGCTTCAATGATGTTGCGTGTTCCGGGATCGGCGCTAAAAAACTCCGCGGCTACTTTTTTCTTCGGGTCCAGCTTCATCTCCGCGCGGATTGTTCTCGCCGTCTGGATGATCTCCTGCACCAAGCTGAATTCGCCGACAGCATGCGCGTCTTCCCACGAATCCCGCACCTCCGGATACAAGTCCAGCGCGATGGATTTTGCGCCTGCTTTCTGTGGCAGTTGGTGCCAC